>JBGPYK010000093.1:0-7557 GCA_041493245.1 Methylomirabilia bacterium
ATCACGTCGACCTTGCGACCGACGAGATCGGTCGCCAGCGCCGGCAGCCGATCGACGCGGCCCTCCGCCCAGCGGTATTCGATCGCCACATTTTGGCCTTCGACGTAGCCGGTTTCGTTCAGCCCCTGGTGGAACGCGGCCACAAACGGGGCAAACGGGCCGGGCGAGGCAGGACTGAGGAAGCCAATCACCGGCATCGCTGGCTTCTGCGCGCTCGCGGCGAGGGGCGCGGCCAGAAGCAGCAGGGTGATGGCGATGGAGAGCCGAGTGACCGTGAGCCTCATAACGATCCGTCCCGAGTAGGCAATCCACCGCGACGGAAGAGGACCGCTTGTATCGTCATAGGCATGATACACGCCATTGGTCTGCCCAACGTTCACGCTCAGCGGCCGGGGCGAGCACCGCGAGCTCCGGTCCGTTGAAGCGGGATGTTGGGCAGCCATTGGCGACTCACTCGATCACCTGATCACTTCCAACCGCATCAGCAGCAGCCGCGAAGACAATGGGAATCGCCCGGGTGGCTTGCTTGGCTGCCAGCGTCGGCGGTGTGCCCTCGCTGACGAGCACGTCAACCTTGAGACGAACCAACTCCGCCGCAAGATCGGGAAGTCGCTCAAGCTGCCCGTCGGCAGATCGGTATTCGATCACGATGTTCCGGCCTTCGGCATAGCCGAGCTCGCTGGCAGAGCTTACGCTTCCGCCAGTCCCGCCTTGCGCAGGCCCTCGAGAAAGCGCTCCTGGTCGGCGGCGCGACGGAACGGGCGGATCAACCGGGGATCGCGCAGCGTCAGCCCCGGGAGCTGACGGAAGCACTCGTCCAGGGCGATCCGTGCCTCATCGAGGCGCCCGGCGTGGCCCAGGGCCGAGGCCAGGATGGCGTGGGCGTCGGCGAAGGCTGCATTCCACCCGATGGCCAGACGCGCGCTCTCCGCGGCCTGATCGAAACGCTCGGCGCCCAGATGCGCCCAGCCTTCCGCGACCCGCCAGATGACCATCAGGAGATCGCGCGGGCTCAGCCGAATCGCTTCCTGGACGGTCTCGATCGCCAGATCGTGCTCACCGCCGAACGCGTTGACGACGCCGACGTACCCGTGCGCGAAGCTCGAGTTCGGGTTCAGCTCGATCGCGCGCCGCAACCGTCGCATGGCGTCGTCGTGTCGCCCCGAGAACAGATCGTGAATCGCCAGCGAGGTATGAGCGGCCGCATCCTGACCATCGGACTCCACCGCTCTCTGCGCCAGCTCGCCCATCCGCGCCATCGCGGCCGGCGGCGAGTCCGTCCAGCCGAAGATGGCGGCGAAATGGAGGGAGAAGGCCAGGTCGCCGAGGGCGACCGCGTTGTCCGGCTCGTGGCGCAACAGCTCCTCGATCAGCCGGCACGCCTCTCGGAAGTCCACGGCCGTGAATCGCCTGATGTGCCAGTGGGCCCGCATGATCCGATCCCACGTGTCGAGTTCGGTGGCGGTCTTGCCTTTTGAGTGCTGGATCTCCGCCATCACGATGCCCGGCGCGATGGCCCCGATGATGCTCCGCGTGATCTCGTCCTGGACGGCAAACAGGTCCACCAGCGCACGGTCGTAACGTTCCGCCCACACGTGACGGCCGTTCGTGGCGTCGACGAGCTGAGCCGTGACCCGGATCGTCGTGCCGGCCCGTCGCACGCTCCCCTCCAGCACGTAGCGAACGCCGAGATCCTTTGCCACCTTCCGCACGTCGGTCGCCTGCCCGCGATAGGTGAACGACGAGTTCCGCGCGATCACGAAGATCGAATGGAACTTCGACAGCTCGGTGATGACGTCCTCGCTGATGCCGTCGGCGAAGTACTCCTGCTCGGGATCGCCGCTCATGTTCGCGAACGGCAGGACGGCGACGGAGGGCCGGTCGCGTCGCGCCACCGCAGGCTGGCCCGCATCCGGCAGGGATGACGCGACCTTCACCTCGTACGCCCGCAGCGAGGCCATGTTCTTGACCTCACGCTCGCCTAGGTCCACGAACGTGACGGCAAGCCGGTTTCGGACCGCGCCCTGCACCGCGTCCGACACGGCGATCCCGCCGGGCGCGGCGAGTCCCTCCAGCCGGGCCGCGATGTTCACGCCGTCGCCGTAGACGGTCCCGTCGGGCTTCTCGATCACGTCGCCGAGATGCACGCCGATGCGAAAACGCATGCATCGATCGTCGGGCACCGTGCGTGCGGCAGCTTCCAGGGCCTGCTGAACGGCCAGCGCCGCCGACACCGCGCCGGTTGCCGAGTCGAACACCGCGAGTACCGCGTCGCCCGCCATGTCGATGACCCGGCCCTGGCTGGACTCGATCCGGGTGCGGAAGATCACTCGTGCGGCCTCCAGGGCGGCCATCGTCGCGCGCTCGTCGGCGGCCATCAGCCGCGAATAGCCCACGACGTCGGCGGCGAAGATCGCCGCGAGCCGCTGTCTGCCACCGGACTCAGTCAATGATTTCAGCTCCGAGGTGCGCTGCGGATTGTACTCCGGCCAACGGTGACCCTCTTTCCGACGCCGCATGCTGGCGGCGATTCACGGTGAGGACCGGCGCGGTGCCAGTGGATCATCGGGATGAAGAGGATAGGCAACATTACGCTCTCCGGAGGCAGTGGCCCCCATCCTTGGGCGCCGTCGCCGTGACATAACCTCCCACACGCGGACGCCGGCCGCCCGAGGAGCCAATGCCACAGCACTGTCGTCTGCCCAACTTCCTATTCGCCACAACTGAGTAGCACGCCCGACACTGCGGACGGCGCAGTCTAGCACGCCGGGGCCCGGTGGCGCCGCCGGGCAGCCGCCCCTGTTGTGGCGCGAGGTTGGGGGTCGATTGCCTCCTCCTGCCGCGCCGTGCTACACGACGCCAGGGCGCGGGGTAGCACGGGGAGGGGCACCGGTCGAAGGCCCATCGATGCCTGTCTACGCGCCGAGCATCCGGTCGGCCGGGCTGCGCACCGCGGCCGGGCCGCGGTTGAGGACGTGCGTGTCGATCATCGTCGTGGCGACGTCGCGGTGCCCCAGGAGGTCTTGCACGGTTCGGATGTCGCACCCGTCCTCGAGCACTCCCTCCGTGGAAGTTCGGGCGAGCGAGCTTCGGGTTTCAGGCGCCGAACTTCGTGAGACGGAGGGCGTTGGCCATGACGAGGGGCATCAGGTGCTGGGCGGGCAGGATGCCGAGCGTGCCGGCGGCGCAGGCCCGCTCGCTGAAGGCGGTCACCGGGTCGGCACCGGCGTAGCGGCTGGCGAGAAGCACGGGCACCGGCTGCCAGCCGTGGCCCGCGAGGATCGAAGGGCTCGCGTGGTCCCCGGTGACGACCATCACGTCGGGTCGTTGCGCGAGGATCTCGGGGATGAAGCCGTCGAGGCGCTCCAGGGCCTGCACCTTGGCGTCGAAGTCCCCGTCCTCGCCCGCCTTGTCGGTGTCCTTGTAGTGGAGAAAGAAGAAATCGTACGCGTCCCAGTGCTCGCGCAGCGTCGCCACCTCGTCGGCAAAGCCGGCGCCGGTCTTGAGGATCTCCATGCCGACGAGCCGCGCAAGGCCCCGGTACATCGGGTAGGCGGCGATGGCCGCCGCGCGCAGGTGGAAGACCTCTGGGAAGCGCGGCAGCTCGGGGAGTTTGTCGAAGCCGCGCAGGAGGACCATGTTGGCGGGCGCGGCATCGGCGAGGATCTGGCGTGCCTCGGCCGCGAACGTGTTGACGGCGTCGGCAGCGGTGCGCGCCTCGGGGTCGAGCGCGCGGACGGGCAACGGCGGCTTGCCGAGCGCCTGCGGGTCGGTCTCTGACAGCCGGCCGTTGAGGCCCGGCCCGCGGAGGACCAGCACGAAGCGATAGTCCTTCACGGGCTCGACGAACATCTCGACCCCGGGCAGGCGGATGCCCCGTAGCCGGTCGGTGAGGCGAATGCAGACGTCGGTGCCGATGCGTCCAGCTCGGCGGTCGGTGATCAACCCCCGGTCGTCGATCGTGCAGAAATTCCCGCGCGCCGCCACGTCGCCCGGGCGCAGGTCGAACTCGATCCCTAGCGCCTCCAGCACGCCGCGGCCGACCTGGTAGAAGAGTGGATCGTAGCCGAAGAGCCCGAGGTGGCCGGGGCCGCTGCCCGGCGTGATGCCGGGCGCGACGTGACGGATAAGCCCGCACGCCCCGCCCGCGGCGAGGGCATCCAGGTGGGGGAGCCGCGCGGTCTCCATCTCCGACTTCCCGGTCTCGGGGCGGGGAAGGCCGCCGATCCCATCGAGCACCACCAGGACGATCTTGGTCGCGTTCTCCACGACGAGCGGCGCGATGACATCCAGCATCGCTTCCCCTTCCCTAGTAGGTTGCTGGAAGACGGCCCAGGCCGATCAAAAATGGCCAGATGCTAGGCGGCGACTGAGTGCCCGACTGAGGCGTATGCCGCATACGCCGCAGGGAGGGCCGATGGAGCCAACGACGCAGATGGCCGTTTTTCATCGGCCTGGCTAGCCGTCCTTGACGGGGTTCTCCAGCGTGCCCAGCCCGGTGATTTCCAGTCGGCAGATGTCGCCGGGTTGCATGAACACGGGCGGTTTCTTCGCGAAGCCGACGCCCGGCGGAGTGCCGGTCGCGATCAGGTCGCCGGGCTCGAGCGTCAGGAGGCCCGAGAGGTAGCTCACGATGTAGCGGACGTCGAAGATGAACTTCCGCGTGTTGCCGCTCTGCATCTGAGTGCCGTTGACCCAGAGCTTGAGGTCGAGCACGTGCGGATCGGGGATCTCGGTCCGGTCGGCGATGAACGGCCCGATGGGCGCGAAGGTGTCGGCGATCTTCCCCGCGCTCCACTGACTGGTGATGAACTGGAAGTCACGGGCGCTCACGTCATTGATGTTGACGTAGCCCCAGACGTAGTCGAGCGCCTGCTCCCGCGGGACGTGGCGCGCCGTCCGGCCGATTACCACGCCCAGCTCGACCTCCCAGTCGAGCTGCGTCGACCCACGGGGACGGAGGATCGGCTCGCCGGGATCGAGGATCGTGTTGTTCCACTTGGGGAAGATGGGCGGCTCCTTGGGGATGGGCGCGCCCGTCTCTTCCGCGTGGTCCTTGTAGTTGAGGCCGATGCAGATGAACTTGCCCGGATCGCTGATGGGCGCGTGCAGGCGCGCGGAGGCGCGAGGGACCGTCACCCACTCGGTGATGGCCGCCACGGCGTCCCGGCTCGCGGCGCCGCCCTCGAGGAAGCGGCGGGTGCTCTGGGGGACCAGCGCCTCCGCGATCTCCTGGGCGCGCACGACCCCTCGGCGCGCGAGCGTGGCCGCGAGGCTCTGCTGCACGTCCGCCACGCGCTCGCCGTCAAGGATACCGAGCCGTGGGGCCTGACCGTTGGTCGAGAAACGAACCAGCTTCATGGGTGCCGATACCTCCGCGAAGAATGTGGACCGATCTGGCCTGCTGGGCAAGTATATAGCGGCGGCGGCGTTTACGCCCTCCGCCGCGCTCTGCTATAGTCGAGAGGCAGATCGTACCGAGAGCCCGGGTTGCACGGGAGGTGCGCGATGAACTCGACTCGTGGTGTGGCCGTGTGGGTGCTCGTCGCCGTGATGCTGCTCGGACCGATCCAGCCCTGGGCGCTGGCCCAGGAGCCGGCCCCGCCGTTGCAGCCCGACCCGATGCAGGGCGTGGCGAAAGAGGACGCCCGGATCCGGAGCGGGGTCGACGGTTACGACGTCGGTGCCGGCGTCCTGACGGTTCTCAAGATCCCCTTCAACCTGGGCCTCTGCGCCATCGGGACTGTGCTCGGTACGGCCCTCTTCGCGTTGACGCTCGGCAGCGGCTACAAGGCGTCCACCCGCGTGGTCGAGGAAGGTTGCGCGCAGAAGTGGGTCATCCGCGGTCACGACCTCCGGCCGCCGCACGGCTCGTCGGCGTACTCCGAGCGGTGATGGAGCGCTACGGCCGGGAGTCTCGTTAGATTCGCGTCTGACTCCGTCGGCCCCCGGTGCCCGGCGCGCGCGCTGGGCCGTCGTCGCGGTCTTCGTCGTTCTCGTTGCCGCGTTCGCGGCGGCGCTGTGGGGCACGGTGCTGCGACCGGCGGCATACGAGGTCCGCGGCGAGATCGTCGCGCGCCCCGCGTCTAATCTCATCCTCGTCCGCCACGACGCCGTGTCGGCGTTCGGCATGGCCCCCATGGAGTTGATGGCCGTGCTCGCCGACCCCGCCCTGCTGGACGCCGCCGGCGTCCGCCCCGGCGACCGCGTCCGCCTCGCCGTGCGCCGCCGCAACGACGACCTGACGCTCGTGCGGCTCGAGAAGCTTCGCTGACCGCTCAGTAGCTTGCCGAGAAACGGCGCAGGCCGATCAAACAGGGCCAGATGCTAGGCGGCGACGAGCGACGACTGAGGCGCGGCCCTGCCACGTCGCCGCAGTGCGAGGTGAGCGCCGGTCGCCGGCGCGAGCCGAGCGGTGAAATGATCGAAGATCGAGCGAGGAGCCAACGACGCAGATGGTCCTGTTTCATCGGCCGGCTAGATTGGCCACGTTTCCCGGCGGTAGCCCATCTCCCAGAACATCCACTCATACCGGCTCGTCGTCACGAAGTGCCGGCGCATCCTCTCGCGCTCGAGAGGCCCGAGCGCGGAGGCCGTCGCATCCGTCGCGGCCAGCACGCTCTGCACGACGTCGCCGAACTCCTCCGACGCGTACGTCCCGATCCACCGCGCGTACAGGGGGTCCGGCGACCCCGCGCGCTCGAGCGCCTTGCCGACCTCCCAGTAGATCCAGTAGCAAGGGAGGAGCGCGGCGACGGCGTCGTGGAACGGGTGGCCGTAGGCGACGGCCAGCAGATAGCTCGTATAGGCCAGGTTGGTGGGGGCCAGCGGCGTGGCGGCGACGTCGTCGGGCGTGAGACCGAACTCGCGGAAGAAGCTCTCGTGGAGGGCTCGCTCGACGCGCAACGCCCCGGCCGCGTGCTCGTTGAACATGACGATCCACTCGTCCCGCGGCGCGCGGGCCGCGGCGACGGAGAGCCCGCGCGCGAACTCCCGGAGGTACAGGGCGTCCTGGATCGCGTAGAAGCGGAAAGCCTCGCGCGTGAGCGAGCCGTCCGTGAGCCCGGTCAGGAACGGATGGCGCAGGATCGCCGCGTAGATGTCCGTGATGGAGCGCCAGAGGTCGTCCGTGAAGGCCATGCTCAGCCTGAAGCCCTTCCCGCCACCCGGCCGAGGCTCTGGATGTACGCCACGAGCGCCCGGATGTCGTCGTCGCTTAGCGAGGCACCGAAGGCGGGCATCCCGGGCCGCCCGAGCGGCGCGCCGCCGTGCTTGATGATGTCGAGGAGGTACTGGTCGGTGAGCCCGCTTCGCGCGACCTCGGCCAGCGCCCCGGGGCGGATCAGAAAGAGCGCCGCCCGCCAGGAACCGTGCCCGTCCGCGCCGTGGCACGTGGCGCAGAGGCCGAGGTAGAGTCGCTCGGCCCGTGAAGCTCCCGGCGGCGGCTTGGGGGTGTCGAGGAGCCAGGCGAGACTACCGGCGAAGACACCGAGCCCCAGCAAAATCACGACGAGCGCCATGGCGGACCGCCACATGGAGCCCAGGGTAGCAGACCTG
>JBGPYK010000213.1:0-5057 GCA_041493245.1 Methylomirabilia bacterium
CGGCGGAACCGCGCGATCACCGATCCCTTCGAGCCGGGTTCGACCTTCAAGGTCATCTTGGCCGCGGCCGCCCTCGAGGAGGGCGTCGTCACGCCCGACACGCGTCTGTACGGCGAGAACGGCGCCATCACGATCGCCCGCACGACGATCCACGACTGGAAGAAGTACGGCTGGCTCACGTTCTCCGACGTGCTGCAGAACTCGTCCAACGTCGGGTCCATCAAGGTCGGCCTGGCCCTGGGCGCCGACCGCTACTACCAATACATGACGGCGTTCGGCTTCGGCACGCCGACGGGCATCGGCCTGTCGGGCGAGAGCCGAGGGCAGCTCCGCGAGCCGCGGCGCTGGTCGGCGCTCTCGCTGCCCACGATGTCGCTCGGCCAGGAGGTATCGGTCACGGCCCTGCAGTTGGTCGCGGCGTTCGGGGCCGTGGCCAACGGCGGTACGCTCATGCAGCCGCGGCTGGTGCGGGCGATCTTCGACGCCGACGGGCGCGAGGCGCGGCGCTTCGAGCCGAAGGTGGTCCGGCAGGTGATCTCCAAGGAGACGGCGCAGACCCTGACGCGCGTCCTCGTGCGCGTCGTGGACAATGGCACCGGCCACAACGCCGCCATCCCGGGATACGAGGTCGGCGGCAAGACGGGGACGGCGCAGAAACTCGATCCCGCCACCCGCCGCTACTCGCGCGCGCCCGGCGTGCTGTCGTTCGTGGGCTTCGCCCCCGCCGACGCGCCGCGCTTCGTCATGCTCGTCATGCTCGACGAGCCCAAGAACGAAAAGTGGGGCAGCGAGGCCGCCGCCCCGATCTTCGCGGCGATCGGCCGCGACATCCTGCGCTACCTCGATGTTCCGTCACGTGACATCAGACCCGTCCAGATCGTCTCCGGGCCCGTCGGCGAGCCGGGGGCCGCGCCGCGCCACGGCGGCCTCCCGCGGCTCGCCAGCGTGGCAGTGCGAGGTGAGCGGCTGCCGAGCCGCGAGCCGAGCGGTGAAATGATCGGAGGCCGAGGTGAGCGGCTGCCGAGCCGCGAGCCGAGCGGTGAAATGATCGGAATCGAGACTGCCGGTGATGGCGACCGATGACCCGCGTCACGAGGTGCCAGTGAGCGTCCTGCTGGACACGCTGCCCGACAAGCGGATCGTGGGAACGCCGCCCGCGGCGGTCGCCGGGATCGCCGACGACTCCCGGCACGTCCGGCGCAACGACTGCTTCGTGGCCGTGCCCGGGTTCAAGTCCGACGGCCGTCGCTTTGTAGCCCAGGCCGTAGAGCGTGGAGCCAGTCTCGTCGTGACCGAAGGTGAGGCGCCGGCCGCGCCCGCGGTCGCCACGGTGCTGGTGCCGTCGGCGCGCGCGGCCCTCGGACGCCTGGCCGACGCCTACTACGGCCATCCCTCCCGCGACCTCACACTCGTCGGGATCACGGGGACGAACGGCAAGACGACGACCTCCTACCTCGTGGAGGCACTCTTGCGAGCCCTCGGTCTCCGAACAGGCGTCATCGGCACGATCCAGTACGTCCTCGGCGGTGAGCGCAGACCTGCCGGACAGACGACCCCCGAAGCGCTGGCGCTCCAGTCGATGCTGGCGCGCATGCGCGACCACGGCGTGCGGGGCGTCGCGATGGAGGTGTCGTCGCACGCGCTCGCCCTGGCTCGTGTCGATGAGTTGGCGTTCGACGTCGCCGTGTTCACCAACTTGACCCAGGACCACCTGGACTTCCACGGGACGTTCGACGCGTACCGGGCGGCGAAGCGTCATCTCTTCGAGCTGCTCAGCCGGTCGACGAAGACGCGGCCGATCGCGGTCGTGAACGCCGACGACCCCTCGGGCGCGGCGATGACGCGGGGCCTGCCGCTGCCGGTCCTGACCTTCGGCCTCGGCGCGGGCGCCGACATCCGGGCCCTGCGCCACGAATCGACGCTGACCGGTATCCGTCTGATTGCGGTGACGCCGCGTGGACAGCTGCAGCTCGCGTCTCCGCTCATCGGCGAGCACAACGTGATGAACCTGCTGGGCGCCATCGCCACGGGGATCGTCCTGGGGCTCGAAGACGGCGCCATCGTGCGGGCGCTCGGCGACGTGGGCGGGGTCCCCGGGCGCTTCGAGCAGGTCCGGGCCGGGCAGCCGTTCCTCGTCGTCGTCGACTACGCCCACACGCCCGACGCCCTCGAGCGGGTGTTGGTGACGGCGCGCAAGCTGACGCCCGGCCGCCTCGGCGTGGTCTTCGGTTGCGGCGGCGACCGTGACCGCGGCAAGCGGCCGATCATGGGCGAGATCGCGGTGCGGCTCTGCGACCGCGTGTGGGTCTCGTCGGACAACCCGCGCTCCGAGCCGCCGGAGGCCATCATCGCCGAGGTCGTCGCCGGCGTGCGCCGCGTGGCGGGCGCCGAGCACCGGTGGGCGGCGGATCCCGATCGCCGCGCGGCGATCGCCCAGGCGCTGGGCTGGGCGCGGGCCGGCGATACCGTGGTGATCGCCGGCAAGGGCCACGAGACCTACCAGCTCGTCGGCTCGGACGTGTTGCCGTTCGACGACCGGGCCGTGGCGCACGAGATCCTCCGGGAGCGCGGGGCCTGAGGGAAGGTATGCCGACATTCACCATCCAAGAAATCGTCCGGGCCACCCAAGGCGCGCTCGTCGTGGGCGATCTGGGCATCCCGGTGACCGGCGTGTCGATCGACTCGCGGACCCTCGGCGTGGGGGAAGTGTTCTTCGCCATCGCCGGTCACCGGCTCGACGGCCACGCGTTCATCGCCGATGCGGCCAGCCGCGGCGCCGCCTGCGTGGTGGCCCAGACGGTGCCGGATCACATCCCCTCCGGCGTTCCCCTCGTCCTCGTGGAGGACACGACGCGGGCGCTGGGGCGACTGGCCGCGGTTCACCGAGCGAAGTTCTCGCTGCCGGTGGCCGCCGTCACGGGGTCGAACGGCAAGACGACCACGAAGGAGATGATGGCGACCGTCCTCGGCGCCCGCGGCAAGGTCCTGAAGCCCGAAGGCAGCTTCAACAACCAGTGGGGCGTGCCGCTCACGCTCCTCCGCCTGACCCCCGAGCACCACGCCCTCGTGGTGGAGCTGGGCTGCAACCAGCCGGGCGAGATCGCGTACCTCGCGGCGCTGGCGGCGCCGACCGTGGGCGTCGTCACCACCGTGGCCGAGGTCCACACGGAGTTCCTCGGCTCGCTCGAGGGCGTGCGCGAGGAGAAGGCCGCGCTCGTCCGCGCCATCCGCGAGGACGGTACCGTCGCCCTCAATGCCGACGACCCGCGGGTGGCCGGTATGGCGCGCGATACCCGGGCCCGAGTCATCACCTACGGGTTGGAGCCGTCGGCCTCGGTGCGCGCCGTCGGCGACGTCGTGGAGGACGCGCGCGGGCTCACCTTCACGCTGGAGGCCGCCGGCCGCCGCGAGCGCGTCTCGCTCGCCTTCGCCGGGCGGCACAACGTGACGAACGCGCTCGGCGCGGCCGCGGCGGGCATCGCCGTCGGCCTCGCGCTGCCCGAGATCGCCACGGGGCTCGAGAGCGCGCGGCCGGCCAAGGGGCGTTGCACCTGGCGGGAGGCGGCGGGCGTCCGCATCCTCGACGACACCTACAACGCGAACCCCCCGGCGATGCGGGCGGCCTTCGACACGGCCCTCGCCCATCGGGGCGCAAGCCGCCTCGTGGCTGTGCTCGGCGACATGCTCGAGCTGGGGGCCCTCACCGACGCCGCCCACACGGCGCTCGGGCGCGAAGTCGCGGCGCGCGGCGCCGCGGAGTTCGTCGGGCTCGGCCGGCACATGAAGCTGGCCGTCGAAGCGGCCCGCGAGGCCGGGCTCGCGGAGGCGCAGCACGCCATGACCTTCGAGGACACGGTGGCCCATGTGCTCAAGCGCGTGACGCCCGGCGATCTCGTCCTGATCAAAGGTTCGCGGGGGATGCGCATGGAGCGCGTGGTGGACGCGCTCGCGGCGCGGCTGGCCCGGCCCGAAGGCCGATGAGGGCGACGGATGCTCTACCACTTCCTCGTCCCGCTGGCCCGGGAACACATCCTCTTCAATGTCTTCCGCTATCTGACGTTCCGGTCGCTCATGGCCTTGATCTCGGCGTTGGTGATCTCGCTGGTGATCGGGCCGTGGATCATCCGGCGGCTGGAACAGAGGCAGCGCGGCGGCGAAACGATCCGCGAGGACACGCCGGAGCGGCACCGGTCGAAGCAGGGCACGCCGACCATGGGCGGGCTGGTGGTTCTCACCGCGCTGTTCGGCTCGACGGTGCTGTGGGCGAACCTGGGCAACCGCTACGTCTGGGTCGTGCTGCTGGCGACCGCTGGCTTCGGGCTGATCGGCGTCCTCGACGACCTCACCAAGCTCCGTCGGCGCAAGGGCCTGTTCGCCCGGACGAAGCTCGCCTTGCAGCTCCTGCTGACGCTCGCGGTGCTGCAGATCGTCTACTGGCAGCCCGCCGCCAACCACTGGGCCCCAGTCCTCGCCATCCCGTTCCTCAAGGGGTGGCTCGTGAACCTCGGCTGGCTGTGGATCCCGTTCGCGATGATCGTGATCATCGGAGCGTCCAACGCCGTGAACCTGACGGACGGCCTCGACGGCCTGGCGATCGGCCCCGTCATCATCGCCGGCGGCGTCTTCGGCGTGATCGCGTACCTGACGGGCAACTTCCGGGCGGCCGACTATCTCAAGATCCTCAACGTCAAGGGCGCGGGAGAGCTGACGGTCTTCTGCGGTGCGCTCGTCGGCGCCGCGATCGGCTTTCTGTGGTTCAACTGCCATCCGGCCCAGGTCTTCATGGGCGACGTGGGCTCCCTGTCCCTCGGTGCCGCCATCGGGACGCTCGCGGTGCTCACCAAAGCCGAGCTGCTGCTGCCGCTGGTCGGCGGGCTCTACGTGGTGGAGGCGGCGTCCGTCATCATCCAGGTCGCGAGTTACAAGCTCACGGGACGCCGCGTGTTCCGCATGGCGCCGCTCCACCACCACTACGAGCTGTCGGGATGGGCGGAGCCCAAGATCGTCGTGCGCTTCTGGATCATCTCCTTCGCGCTGGCGCTGCTCGCGCTCACCAC
>JBGPYK010000226.1:0-4928 GCA_041493245.1 Methylomirabilia bacterium
CGCGCGTGACGGCGCCCGCGTTGTTCGTCCAGAGCGCCGTCACGAAGCCCAGGCGCCGGGCGCCAACTACGGCGGCGAGCGCGCCCGGCTCGAGCGTGGCCTCGTCCATCGCCCGGCGCTCGCGCTCGAGGGCCAGCGCCCACAGGGCGGGCTCGAGGGCCGGTACTTGGCTCCTACAGAACTGGAGTAGCTCGCTGACGCGATAGCGCTCCGCACGAGCGGGCGGGGCCGCGCCGCAGCGCTCGAGGTGCGCGCGCATATCGGCCGCCATCGCCGCGAGATCGAGGGGCGTGCAGACGAGGGTATGGTCGAGGTCGAAGGCACAGAGGCGCACGGTATGCATAGGATACCGTGCTACCATGGTCGCGTCATCATGAAGCGCCGACTGCGCATCCTCTCGGCGTCTGCCGCGCTTCTCCTGGCCGCCTCCTCGGCCCCGCCCGCCGTCGCCCTGGACGAGCACGAGCGCCTGTGGCTAGTAGGCTCCCGAGCCGTCGCCGACGGCTTGTATCCGCTGGCGCGCCGGGTCCTCGAGCGCTTCGTGGCCGAGTATCCGAACGACGCCCGGACGCCCGACGCCGTGCTGCTGCTGGGCAAGGCCCGGCTCAATGTGGGGGACGCCGACGCAGCACTCGAGGCGTTCCACCGCGCGCAGACGTTCACCCCGTGGCCCGGCGGCCCGCTGGAAGCGAAGCTCTGGGAGGCGGAAGCGCTCATGCGCCTCAGGCGTTTCGTCGAGGCGCGGAGCGCCTACGATCAAATCTTGAGGACCGATGCCGCGTCGCCGCTCGCGCCCGACGCGCTCGACGGCTTTGGACTCGCCGAGCTGGAGCTGAAGCGTCCGGAGGCCGCGGTGACGGCGTTCCGCGACCTGCTGCAGACGTGGCCGGATCACCGGCTGGCGCCCTCGGCCGCCTTCTCGCTGGCCAGCGCGCTCGCCGACTTCAAGCGTTATAGCGACGCGCTCCCGCTCCTCGAGAGCTTCCCGACGAAGTACCCCGGCCACAAGCTCGCCCCGAACGCGCAGTACCTGCTCGGCTGGGCCCGCGTGCAGATGGGCGAGCCGCGAGCCGGCGTCGCCGACCTCCGCGCCTTCATCGAGAAATATCCGTCGCACGACCTCACGCCGGCGGCCCGCCGGCTCGTCACCGAGACCCTCGCGCGCCACGGCGACCACGAGGAGCAGCAGGAGAGCTACAAAGCGCTGCTGAGCCAGACGCCGCCCACCCCCGAGGCGCTCTACGATGCGGGAAGTGTCGCCGGACGCCTGGGGCGCACGAAGGACCAGGAAGGGGCGTGGCGCAAGGTCATCGCCGACTTTCCCGACCACCCGCTCGCGCTCCGGGCCGCCCTCGATCTTTCCGCCCTCGCGTTCAAGCGCAAGGATTGGAAGGAGAGTGCCTCGCTCGCCCGCGTTGCTGCCCAGAGCGAGGAGGAGGCGGTGAAGGCCGAGGCGTGGCTGCAGGCTGGAGAAGCGGAGCTGAAGCTCAAGCGCTATGCAGCGGCGGTGAAGGCGTTCGAGGCGGTCGGCTCCGTGAAGAGTGCGGAGATCGTTGTGCGATACCGTGCGCTCGGCGGTCTCGGGCTCGCCCACGAGGAACAGAAGGAGTGGAAAGCCGCGCTCGCCGCCTACGAGGCGGCGGCACGTTCCCCCGACGCGACGCTACGTGATTGGGCGCGCCAGCGCGCGACCGCAGTGAAGAATCGCCTCGGCAGCGCGACGCCCTCGGCCGTCAAACCGAAGTCGGGATCGGGCTCGTGAGGCACCGCTTCGTCCGCGCCGTGCCGCTCCTCGTCGCCTGGTCCGTGCTGGTGGCTGCCACGCCGCTGCCGCTCGCGCTGGCGCCGCCTGACCTCACGCCGCTCGTCCCCTTCGTGTCGGCGCCGCTCGACAAGCCCCCGCTCAAGCTACCGTCCGTCGCGCTGCCGCCGCCGCCCCTCGAGGTGCCTGCCGTGCCTCCCGTCATGGTCGTCCTGCCCGCGGCCGACAAGCCCACCGCCCCCCTGCCCCCGCCGCGGACGCTGCCGTGCGTGGGGGCGTGGACCGGCGTCGTGTCCGAGTCGCTCGAGTGTGGGCGCGTCCGCTTCCAGCGCGGCGAGCTGGAAGACGCCGTCCGCACGCTCGAGCCGGCGGTTAGGAGCGGGACCGAGCGCGAGCTGGTCACGGAGGCCCGGTACTGGCTGGCGGAGACGCTGTACCGCCTGGGACGCATCGACCGGGCCGACGTTCACTTCCGCCAGGTCGCGCAGGAGCGTTCCCCCCACTTCGCCTCGTTCGCGCTCCACTCGAGCGGCTGGACAGCGCTGATCCTCGGCGACGCCGCACGCGCGCGCGACGTCTTCAGCCGAGTTCTTTCCGTGACGCATCCCGCCTCGATCGACGCGTGGGCCGGGCACGGCCTCGGCCTCGCGCTGTACGCGCTCGGCCGGTACGCGGAGGCGCAGCGGGCGTGGGCCGATCTTCTCGCGCGCCGGCCGCTGCCCGCGATCGAGCGCGACATCCTCCTCTGGAACGGCGACGCGCTCGGCCGCACCGGCGGGCACGACAAGGCCGCTGCCGAGCTGTCGCGGTTCACGGAGGGCGGCCCCCATTCGCTGCGCGCCGCCGGGCTCGTCCGTGTCGGCTGGTGGAGCCTCACCGCCGGGCAACCGGCGGTGAGCGTCGCGGCGCTCCGCGCCTACCCGAGCGCCCGTCGCGAGCCGCCGGCCCAGACCGCCAGGCCTGGGACGACGCGGCCGGGTGCTGAGCAGGAGGCCGTGGATCGCGACTGGGTCGATGCCGGGCTCGCGCTGGCCCTGCTCGCCTCCGACGACTGGAACGGTGCCCGGGCCGCGGTCCGGTCGCTCGAGGCGCGTCGCTCCCCGCTCGTGCTCCCGCTGCAGCTCCGTCTGGCCGCCGGCGCACTCGCGCGTGGGGCCGCGGCGGTGGCCGACGCTGAGATCGCCGAGCTGCTGCGCGGGACCCTGACCCCGCCGGTCCGCGCCTGGCTCCTCACCGCGAGGGGCGACGCCGCACGTGCCGAGGGCAAGGGCGACGACGCGCGGATCCAGTACGATCTTGCGCGTGGGATCGACGCCGTGTCGGAGACGGGCCGCTACGCGACATTCCGACTCGCCCAGATGAACCTCGAGATGCGCGAGTTCACCCAGGCCCTCGCCGACCTGGAACCGCTCCTTACTGCGCCGCTCAATCCCGCGCTGCGCGCCGCTGTGCTGCTCCTCCAGGGCGAGGCGGCGTATCACGCGGGCGACTACAAGACGGCCGCCTCCGCCCTGGAGGGCGCGCTCGCCGAGGGACCCGACCGTCCGGAGGCGCGTGCCGTCCGCCTCGGCCTGGCGTGGACGGCGCTGCGCGAAAGCCGTGCCGAAGAGGCCGGCCGTCGGTTCGTCGAGTTCGCCGGCCTCTCTCTCGATGACAATCAGACGACCGACGCCCTGGTCCTCGCCTCGGAGATGGCGCTCACCTCGGGCCACCTCGAACAAGGGCGGGAGCTGCTCGACCAGGTACTGTCGCGCTATCCGAGCGTGCCCCGGACGGACTTTGCGCGGCTGAACCGTGCGATCCTCATGGTGCGCTCGGGGCAGGCCCCGCCCGCCCAAGCTCTGCTGCGCGACTGGATCTTGCGCGCGCCGTTCCCGCCGCTCCTTGGCCGCGCGCACCTGGCACTCGCGGTCGCCCTGCTCGCGTCGGGGAAGCCGGCCGACGCTGCGCGGGAGTTCGGCGCCGCGCAGCGCGAGGGCGTGGGCGCTCTCGCGACGCTCGGGCGGGCCACCGCCGCGCTGGCCGAGAGCACGCTCGACGTGGCCGCGCGGGAGTTCACGGAGGCGCGCAAGGAGGGCACAGCCGCCGTGGCGGCGACGGCAGCGTACGGGCTGGCGGCGGTCGATTTCCAGCGGGGCGCTCCCGCTGCGTTCAAGATGTCGGCGGCCGACGCCCTCGACGCCGCGCCCCGCAGCCCGACGGCGCCGCGGCTCCTGTATGCGCTCACCGGTCTCGCGGCCGACCAGAAGGACTGGACGCAGGCACTCGCCACGGCCAAGCGTTTCGTCACGGACTTCGCGGACGACGAGCGTGCCGACGACGCGCTGGAGCGCATCGGGGCCGCCGCGGCCCGGGAGCGCGCCTGGCCTGTGGCGTACGAGGCCTACGCCCTGCTCCGCCAGAAGTATCCGCGGAGCCCGTTTGTTGCCGACTCGGGTCTGGCGTTCGGTGAGGCCCAGGTGGCGACGGGACGCGCCGCGGAGGGCCGCAAAACGCTCGAGCAGCTCCTGGCCGTCGCCGCGCCCGGCGACCCGCGTGCGGCGCCGGCGCGGATCGCGCTTGGTCGCGCACGCGAGTTGACGGGCGACCGCGCCGGCGCGCTCGACGCCTATGGGCAGGCGGCGCGTGAGGTACCGACCTCCCGGTGGAGCACCGAGACGGTCTTCGGTTACGCGCGGCTCCTCACGCAGGGTCGCCGCTACGACGAGGCCCGCGGTGTCCTCGAGCCGCTCATCCGGAGCGCGCCGGAGCCAGTCGCGGTAGAGGCGGCGCTCGCGCTTGGCGAGACCCTCCAGGCGCAGGGGGACGGGGCGGCGGCGGTCGAATACCTCATGACGGCGGCCTACCTGGCGCCGGACTCCCCGGCCGGGCGCCGGGCACTCGTCGTCGCCGGCCAAGCCTTCGCTGGACTGAAGCAGGCGGACTCGGCGGCCGTCGTCTACCGCAAGCTCCTCGCCCAGTCGAACGTTCCGCCGGATCTTGTCACCGCCGCGCGCCAGGGCCTGGCCGAGCTGGGACGCTGACGCCACCGGCGCTGCCACCGGCGCGGTACGATACGTGGCGGTGAAGGGCTACGGGGGACGCCTCCTCTTCGTCGACCTCGCCGACGGGCGCACGCGGATCGAGTCCCTCGACGCAGGGATGGCGCGCGCATTCCTCGGCGGCA
>JBGPYK010000488.1:0-2868 GCA_041493245.1 Methylomirabilia bacterium
TCCTGCATCATCTCGTCCTGCATGTGCGAGGCGTAGCGCTGGGGCTCCATCAGCGGGTAGGTGTAGATGTATCCGGTCGCAGATTTCCGGTTGGCGTAGAAGTAGATCTCGGGTTCCGAGCCCACCACGGCAATCCGCTCTTGCGGCGTCGTGTTCGCGCGGAGGTAGCGCGCCACGTCGACGGCCTCGATGAACGGGTCGGCGCCGTAGCGCGTGCGGCTCAGCTCACGGGTGCTCATCGAGAACAGGTATCGCTGCTCGTTGACCACATAGCCGCCGACGGCCGCGACGTAGATCGCCAGCGCCACCATCTGCGCCGCCGTGAGCGACACGACTCGGCCGAGGAGGTGTTCGATCGAGGCCAGGGCCACGCCGACGAGGAGTCCGGCGGCAGGCAGCAGCAGGATGAAGTAGTGCTCGCGGAAGTAGAAGCCCGGACAGATCGCGAGGAACGAAGTGACGATCAGTCCGGTCAGGAACACCCGCGTTTCGCCCTTCCACCGTACGAACCACAGCGCCGCGACCCCGACGCCGCCGAGCAACCAGATCGGAAGGTTGGCTTGGGTGATATCTTTGCCGGTGTCCACGAACAGCGACCACCCAGCGGACAGCGGCACCTCGGAGACGTACTCCTTCGCGTACTGGAACGTCCAGAACCAGAAGTGGCCCAGCACGCCCTGGGCCGCCAACACTGCGCACAGGATCGCGAACGGAAGGGCCGCACCGGCGAGCAGCAGGCCGTTCCCGAGCGCCATCGCCCGAATGTTGCGCGTCGGCTGCCGCATCTCGTTCCAGGACTCGAGGCCGATCCCCAGTCCCAGAAACGCGATCGCGGGCTGCTTCATGAGGACGGCCGTCCCGATCAGGGCGCCGGCACCCACGTATCCGCCAGGGCGCTTTGAATCCATGGCGCGAAGGAGGACGAGCAAGCCGGCGAGCGCGGGGAGCAACACGAAATGGGTGGCGTGGGCGAAGACGCCCATCGTCCAGCGATCAAGCGACAGAACGGCGAACGCCGCCGCTCCGCCGGCGGCGGCGAAGTTCCCGACCAGCCGCCGGCCGAGGAAGAAGAGCACGAGGGTCGTCGCGGCGTTCACCACCAGAAGTCCGACGTGAATGCCCCACGCCGTCTGTCCGAACACCGCGAGGATCGCGCTGTACGCGTAGTACGTCCCCGGGAATTTCATGTTGTAGGCGAGCTGGTACGGCGGGACGCCCTGTAGGATGAGCTGTCCGGCGTACGCGTACTCTCCCTCGTCCCGCTCGAGCGGAACGTCCGCGACCCGTAACCGCACGAGGGCGACGAACACGAGAACGGCGAGCACAGCCACGAGCGCCCCCTGACGTGCGAACCAGGTCTGGGGAGCCGTTTCGGAAGTTCTCGGCAGCAGAAGAGCGTCCACCGCGGGTTGGCGTTTCGTGATCTCGCGCGCCGCCATTCTCCGCTGCGTCCGATTTCGGCTCATGGCGACATGGCGTCGAGGAGACGACCGGCCTCCGGCGGCGCCAGCTCGCGCGCCCTCGTCATCGCGCGGTCCGCCTCTGCCCGATCCCCCAGCTCTCTCGACGAGCGAGCCAGCACCGCCCACGCGAGCCACTCGCGCGGATCACGAGCCAGCGCTCGCTCGGCCGTCTGACGAGCCTGCACCGCATCACCGCTCTCGAGCCAGGTCCATCCCCACTGCGCCAGCAGCCTCGCGTCACCGGGACGCAGGCGCAGCGCGGCGGCGAAGGCATCGCGGCTCGCCGCGAGCTGACCTCGTTCCCCCGCCCGGGCCTCAGCCAAGGCGATCTGTGCGGTGAGCACCCAGGATCCGGCCCCTCCCGTGGCGTAGTGTCGGGCCTGGGCGAGGGTCGTTTGGGCCTCGTGCAGAAGGGCACGTCGGCGGGAGGGATCGGTCTCGCTCCCCGCCAGCCGGAGCGCGGCGTACGCGGCCGCCTCCGCCGGAAGCGGGAGCCACGGCGCCAGCGCGACGGAGCGCCGGAAATCGCGGTAGGCGTCCGACATCTGCCCGGCGATGCCATGACGAACGCCGTCCGCGTACGCCACCGACGCCAGGAGCCAGCGCGTGCTGGCCCACGCGACCAGAGCGGCCAGGAGCGCCGCGATGGCCACGGCGGCGGCCCGGCGCGCCTTGCTCGGTCGCCTCCGGCGAGGAGCGGCGTTGGGCGCGGCCGCCGGGCCGCTCCATGATCTGGATGTCAAGAGCGCCGCGGCGAACCAGAACAAGGCAAGGGGCATTGGCGTCGCGATCCCCACCTGCCCTTCGGCGAGATGCGCGAGGAACGCTCCGAGAGCGCCGATGCGGATCGTCATCTCGCCAGCGGCGACGCTGGTCCGTATCCGCGATACCCCGACGGCGAGGAGACTTCCAACGAGCACGACCCAGAGGCCGGCGCCAACCAGACCCCCCGTCACGAGATGATCGAGTAGGACATTATGCGCCCGATCGAAGACATAGCGCGCGCGCCAGCCCTCGCCCCGGGCGGGAAGGACACCGAGCAACGGAGTCGTCAGGGGCTCGAGGACGAGGAGTTGAGTCTCTGGGCCATAGCCGATGAGACTCCGCACCCGCGGTGACACCCCGGGGATGACGTCCTCGCCGCGCAGCTGGCGACTCCAGCCATCGGAAATTGCCCGCCAGACGTTCAGGCGGACCCAGCCGGGAGATCCATAGCGGACGTCCGCGATGTTGCTCAGACGGCTCAGGAGCGGCACCTTGCCGAGGGACGCGACCGGCGAGCCGGGCCAGTTGAGCAACACGAGAAACACCACGAGACCGGTCAGACCAAGCGCGGCGGCACCGAGCGTCTTCCAGGCCCCCTGCCGGATCAGCAACGCGAAGGAGGTGACGCTCAGGCCGACCA
>JBGPYK010000521.1:0-2638 GCA_041493245.1 Methylomirabilia bacterium
GGATCTGCTCGGCGACGATGTCGATCCCGGTGATCAGCTCCGTCACCGGGTGCTCGACCTGAATACGGGTGTTCATCTCGATGAAGTAGAAGTTCTCGTCGGCATCCACGAGGAACTCGACGGTGCCCGCGTTGACGTAGTTCACGGCGCCGGCTACGGTGAGGGCCGCCCGGTCGAGGCCCGCGCGCGTCTCGGGACGCAGGTGCGGTGCCGGCGACTCCTCGATGAGCTTCTGGTGGCGGCGCTGGACGGAGCAGTCGCGCTCGCCCAGGTGCACGCGCATCCCGTTCCGGTCCCCGAGGACCTGGACCTCCACGTGGCGCGCCCCCTCGACGAACTGCTCGCAGTAGATCTCGGAGTTGCCGAACGCCGCGCCCGCCTCCGACTGGCAGGCGGCGAAGGCCTGGACAACGCCGCTGCGCTCGCGGACGATCCGCATGCCGCGGCCGCCGCCGCCGGCCGCCGCCTTGAAGATGATCGGGTACCCGATGGCCTCCGCCGCTTCCAGCGCGTCGTCGCCGTTCATCAGCGGGCGCTCGCTCCCCGGCACGACGGGGACGCCGGCCTGCTTGGCGATCTGCCGCGCCTGGGTCTTGTCGCCCATGAGGCGGATGGCCTCCGGCGAGGGCCCGATGAAGCTGATCCCGCACGCTCGGCAGATGTCCGCGAAGGCTGGGTTCTCGGCGAGAAATCCATAGCCGGGGTGGATCGCCTCACTGTCGGTGACGGCGGCCGCCGAGATGATGGCGGGGATATTCAGGTAGCTGGCGCGTGGGTCGTTTGGGCCTATGCAGATCGACTCGTCGGCCACGCGGACGGGGAGCGAGTGGGCGTCGGCCTGCGAGTGGGCGACGACGCTCCGGATCCCCATCTCCCGGCAGGTACGGATGATGCGGAGCGCGATCTCGCCCCGGTTCGCGATCAGGATCTTGTTGAACATCGGGCCGTTTTCATCGGCCTGCTAGCTGCCGAGGAGGGAGCGCCACTGTGACTCCAGCTCGGACAGACGCACGCCGTAGACGCGGCCAAGGGCCATCGGCGCTGAATCTCCCACCGCCACGCGATCGAGGAGCGCGCGCAGGGAGGCCATCCCGCCCCGGCTCGCGAGATCGTCGGTGAGCCAGAGCGCGAGGTCGTAGCCGGTCCTGGCTCGCGCGGGATCGGGATCGGCGATGAGGGCTTCGAGCGCGGCCAGCGTGAGACTGCCGGGGACTCGCAGCCCCGGGTCGACGGGAGCGCCTTCGAGAAGCTGCGCCAGGCCCTCGTGCAGCCAGCGGGGTGCGCGGCCACGGGAGAGGTCGTGGATGGCAGCGTGCGCGTACTCGTGCACGATCAGCCGCTCGAGCGCCGGGCTGGCCGGCGTGGCGGCGCCGACGGGGAGACGGATCTTGCCGTCGAAGAGGCCGCTGACCCAGCCGTGCACCCGCGTCACGGCGCGGAACTGCTGGTCCCCGTAGAGCACCACGTGCACGCGCCCGATGGGGCGATAGCCGAGCTGCGCGTGGAGCTGCCGGTGGGCGGTCTCGAGCAGCCGGAGGACGACGCGGAGTGCCTCGGCGCCGCCGTCGCTCCGCCACTTCACCACGAAGTGGGCGGTCGTCTCGCGGTGGAATCCGGCCTCGGCGCCCCGTTCGCGTTCGATCTTGCTCAGCAGTCCGGCCGCGAGCGGGTGCTGGGGCTCGCGGGTGAGGAGTGCGCGCAGGTGGTGGATGGCGGCGGCACTGTCATCCCGGTGATCGTAGAGGCGGGCCAGCAGCAGCCGGACGTCAGCTTCCGACGTGGCCGCGACCGCTGTCTCCAGCGGGGCGATGGCCTTGTCGAGGCGGCCGGCGTGGATGGCGGCGATGCCCAGGCCCTTGAGGAGCGTCGGGGCCTCGGGGCGCTCGCGCAGACCCTCGGTGAAGAGCGCCATCGCCTCGTCGGCCCGATTCTCTCGTAGCGCCCGCCACGCCCACGCCTCGAAGCAGCTCGCCGCGTCCTGGCGCCGCGCGCCGCTGCCGGGTTCGTTCGCCGCGGCGCGGCTGAAGCGCTCGCAGGCGGGCGCGAAATCGCCCGCCGCGTAGAACGTGATCGCCTCCTCCCGGAGCGCGGGCCCATTCGCGACCGTGACGGTGGGCGCGGGCGGCGAGACCGCCGTCGCCGCGGACGGTGATTTGCGGACCAAGAGCGCCGCGCCGACGGCCAGCGTCAGCAGCGCGACGACGACGGAGAGCGGGCTCGCCGGCCTGGCCACAGGATCAGCGTGCGGGCTCGATGAGAAAGAGTGGCTGCCCGTACTCCACGCCCTGGCCGTTCTCGACCAGGATCTTGACGATCCGCCCGCACGCCCGGGTCTCGATCTCGTTCATCAGCTTCATCGCCTCGATGGTGCAGACGATCTGGCCTTCCTTGACGACGTCGCCCTCGCGCACGTAGGGCTCGGCGGACGGCGACGAGGCGCGGTAGAAGGTGCCGACCATGGGGGATTCGATCGTGACGCCCGTCACGGAGATGGCGTCCGCGACGTGCGCCACCGGCGGTGGGGCTGCGGTCGCCACGGCCGCGCCGCTGGGCGCGGGCGGGGCGGGAGTCGCCGCCGGCGTCCGGCTGAGGCGGATCCGTGTCCCGCCGACGCTGACCTCGATCTCGGTCAGCCCCA
>JBGPYK010000016.1:0-16018 GCA_041493245.1 Methylomirabilia bacterium
CCAGGACGCGCAGACGGCTCGGGGCCAGGACGCGCAGACGGCTCGGGGCCAGGACGCGCAGACGGCTCGGGGCCAGGACGCGCAGACGGCTCGGGGCCAGGACGCGCAGACGGCTCGGGGCCAGGACGCGCAGGTGCCGCGCAACGTGGCCAAGGGCCGGTCAGTGGCGCTCGCCAACGCACGGAGGCTGGTGAACGAAGCGGAGGTGGCTTGCAAGGACGCGGATGGCCAGCGGGCCGCGTCGAATGCGCATGCGGCGATGGAACTCCTGAAGTACCTCCCGTAGCCGACTTCCATCGAGAGATGCTAGTCGTTCGACCATCAACCACGCCCGGCGGTGCTCCCGGGACGGTCGTTCCGGGAGCACCGCCGACGTCACGCGACGGCGTCGGTGCAGTAGCGACGACCGCCGTGCCGGCGACCGCGCCTTCCAGCGTGCCAGCAGCGGCCGGTCTCGGGCGCCGTCACCGCCTCCGCTGGATTACGGCCGGCGCTGCGGCGCTGGCGGTGCTCGCCGGCGCAGCGTGGTATCTGCAGAGCCGGCCGGGGACGGCCACGGGGCCCGCTGCCGCCGTCGTTGCCCGTCGCGACCTCAGCGCCACCGTGGTCGCCACTGGAACGATCAAGGCCGTCGTCGGCGGAGAGGTCAAGGTGGGCTCAAGGATCGCCGGCCGGGTGGAGCGTCTGGCGGTCCAGGTGGGCGATCGCGTCAAGCCCGGGCAGGTGATCGCGACGCTCGAGCAGGAGGAGCTGCGCGCCACCCTCGAGAAGGTGCGGGCCGAGCTTGCGGCGGCGGAGGCACGCGCGGCGCAGACCGAGGCGGATCTGAGCGTCGTGCGGGCGACGGCGGGGACCGCGGTGGCGCGGGAGACAGCGCGGCTGTCGGCGGCCCGAGCCCGGCTCAAGCTGGTGGTCGATGGAGCCCGGCCGGAAGAGATCGCCCAGGCCGAGGCCGGAGTCCGCCAGGCCGAGGCCAACGTCAGGCTTGCCGAAGCGAATGCTGAGCGGTCTCGGCGGCTGCTCGACCAGGAGCTGATCGCGCGCCAGGAGGCCGAGACGACGCAGCGCGAGCGCGACGTGGCGAGCGCCCAGCTACGCACGGCCCGGGAGCAGCTGGCGCTGGTCCAGAGCCGGTACCGGCCGGAGGAGATCCAGATCGCTCAGGACGAGGTCCGTCAGGCCGAGGCGACCCTGGCCGAGGCCACGGCCGAGGTTGGGAAGATCGCGGTCAAGGAGCGGGAACTTCTCGCCGCGGAGCGCCAAGTCGATCAGGAGCGAGCCGCGGTGAAAGCGACCGAGGCGAGCCTCGGCTACGCGACGATCACGGCGCCGATCGCGGGGACCATCGCCTCGGTGTCGACCCAGCAGGGCGAGACGGTGACGTCCGGAAGCGCAGCGGCACAGGCGCCCACGTTCGTGACGATCGTCGACCTCACTCGGCTCGAGGCTCATGCCTACGTGGACGAGACCGACATCGGCAAGGTCCAGGTGGGCCAGACGGCCAGCTTCACGGTCGACGCCTTCCCCGATCGGGAGTTCGCGGGGTCGATCACCGCGATCTACCCGAAGGCGCTCATCCAGCTCAACGTCGTGACCTACGACGTGGTGATCGGCATCGACAACCGGGACGGCCAATTGCGGCCTGACATGACGACCAACGTCACCATCGCCGTCGCCAAGCGCGAGCGGGCGCTCACGGTCCCGAACGGCGCGGTCCGGCGCGAGGGAGGCGACCGGTTCGTGGTCGTCGTGGAGGGTGACCGGCTCGCTCGGCGCTCGATCACGACGGGCTGGCGGGACAAGAGCTACACCGAGGTGCTCAGCGGCTTGAAGGAAGGCGAGCGGGTCGCCGTGGGCGAGGTGGAAGCGGCGAAGACGACCGCCGCACCCGCGCTGCCTCCCGGGGCCAGGTGAGGGCGACGCCGGCATGATCACGATGGTCGGGATCCAGAAGACCTATGGCGCGGGCGGCACGGCCATCCATGCGCTGCGCGACATCGCGCTGCACGTCGCGAAGGGCGAGTTCGTGGCCCTGATGGGACCATCGGGCTGCGGAAAGTCGACGCTCATGAACATCATGGGTTGCCTCGACACTCCCACCGCCGGTTCCTATCTGCTCGACGGGCGGGAGGTCGCGGGGCTCGACGACAACGCCCTGTCCGCGATCAGGAACCAGAAGATAGGCTTCGTCTTCCAGAGCTTCAACCTGCTTCCGCGCGCCAGCGCCCTGGACAACGTGATGCTGCCGCTGATCTACGGCGACTGGCCGAACGCGAAGGCCAGGGCCGAGGCGGCGCTCGCGAGCGTCGGGTTGGCCGAGCGTGCCCGCCACCGGCCGACCGAGCTCTCGGGCGGTCAGCAGCAGAAGGTGGCGATCGCCCGCGCCCTCGTCACCGATCCTGCAATCCTCATGGCAGATGAGCCGACCGGGAACCTCGACACCGCGAGCAGTGTCGAGATCATCGCGCTCTTTCAGCAGTTCCGCCGCCAGGGCCGCACGATCATCCTCGTCACCCACGAGCCGGACATCGCCCTGTACGCCGAGCGCATCGTCCGCCTCAAGGACGGCCTGCTCGTCGGCGACGAGTCGGTGGCCAGGCCCGCAGAGGCCGCCGCTGGAGGCCGGTCGTGAGGGTGCTCAAAGCTCTGCGCGTCAGCATCAGGGAGCTGACCGGCAACCGCGTGCGCACCTTCTTCATGATGCTCGGCGTGCTCATCGGTATCGCGGCCGTGACGGTCATCGTCTCCGTCGGCGAAGGGGCCAAGGCTCAGGTGGCCGAGAAGATGCGCCGCCTCGGCGGCTTCGGGACGGTGATGGTCGTCGCCGGCGGGGGCGCGACGCGCGGCATCGGCGGCGTCGACAGCATCCCGGCCACCCTCACGGGGCAAGACGCCGAGGCGATCCGCGTCGAGATCGCGAAGGTGCGGGGCGTCGCGCTGGTGCAGGTGAAGACCAACGTCGCGATCAAGTTCGGCGCGCAATCCACGACGACGTCGGTGTGGGGCGTCACCCCGAACTATCCGGCCATGCGGACGACGCCGGTCGGGCGGGGCGAGTTCTTCGGACCGGAAGAGCAGGCGTCGGCCGCGCGCGTGGCGGTGCTCGGCGCGGACGTCGCGGCGGCACTCTTCGGAAACGCGGACCCCCTCGATTCCACCATCCGCGTGGAGAACGCCCCCTTCAAGGTCACTGCCGTCCTCAAGGTCCAGGGGGCGAGTCCGGGCGGCGGGAACCTCGACGATCGGATCTTCATTCCCCAGGCCACCGCGACGCGACGCCTCTTCAACGTGACGCACCTGAGCCAGGTGATCGTCCAGATCGAGGGGACGGACCAGGTGGCGCCGGCCGCCGAGCGCATCACCGCGTTCCTCCGCCAGCGGCACCAGGTCGCGCCCGGCATGCCGGACGACTTCAGCATCCGGATCGCCGAGCAGATGCTGGGCATCCTGACCGCGACATCCCGGACGCTGACGATCTTCCTGAGCCTGGTCGCCGGGCTGTCGCTGCTCGTCGGCGGGTTCGTCGTGAGCAACATCATGCTGATCGCCGTGACCGAACGGACCAAAGAGATCGGCGTGCGCCGGGCGGTGGGCGCACGGCGGCGGGACATCGTCGTCCAGTTCATGCTCGAGGCCGCGGTGGTCACGCTCGCGGGGGGCCTGGTCGGCGTCATCGTCGGAGTCGGAGGCGCCTTTCTCGCCGCGCGCCTGCTCGGTTGGCCGGCGGCGCTTTCGTGGCCGGCCATCATCGGCGCCGTGTTGTTTGCCGGGGTCATCGGGCTGATCTTCGGCGTCCAGCCGGCGCGCAGAGCGGCCGGACTTCATCCCGTGGAGGCCCTCCGTGGTTGAAGCGGTGAGCGCCATCGAGGCACAACGGCTCACGCGGCGCTACGGACCGGTGATCGCTGTCGACCACGTCAGCTTCTCTGTCCGGCCGCGCGAGATCTTCGGCTTCCTCGGTCCGAACGGCGCCGGTAAGAGCACGACGGTGAGGATGCTGACCGGGTACATCGCGCCCAGCGGGGGAACCGCGCTTCTGGACGGCCACGACATCGTGACGGACGGGTTGGCCGCGCGCCAGCGCCTGGGCGTCGTCCCCGAGGAGGCGAGCATCTACCAGGAGCTCACGGTCTGGCAGAACGTGATGCTGATGGCAGAGCTGTATGGGGTGCCTCGCGCCCGGCGCACGCGCCATGGCGGCGATCTCCTCGCGCTCTTCGGGCTCGACGCCCGGAAGGCCGACAAGGGCCGGAGCCTGTCGAAGGGACTGCGGCAGCGCCTGATGCTCTGCATGGCGCTGGTGGGCGAGCCCGCAATCCTCTTCCTCGACGAGCCCACCACCGGCCTCGACGTCGCCAGCGCCCGGCTGATCCGCGAAACGGTATCTCGCATGAATCGCGAGCAGGGCCTCACCGTTTTCCTCACGACGCACAACCTCGAAGAGGCAAACGAGCTCTGCCATCGCGTCGCGATCATCAATCGCGGCCGCCTCGCCGCCGTCGATACTCCGCAAGCACTCCGCGGCACGATCGAGGGGCGCCGCTCGGTCGAGGTAACGTTCGCAGAGCCACTGGACGTCATGCCGGAGATCGATGACCCGGCCGGCGAGATGGAGCCGTTCGCTGGCGGCACGGGTGTGCGCATCTTCACCCGCACGCCGGGACGCACAGCGCAGGAGATCGGCGTCTGGGCGACGCGTCATGGTCTTCGTATCGAGAGTATTGCAACGCGGGCGCCGAGTCTCGAGGAGGTCTTTCTCGCCGTCACCGGGCCGCGGGTCGCGGCCCCCGAGGCGCGCCGTTGAGCCGCGATCGTCTCCTTTCCGTCGTCTGGGCTCGGCAAGCCCGCTTGGCGTTGGTCGTCGCCAAGAAGGACGCGATGATCTATTACCTTAAGGCGCCCGTGATCACCTTCGGGCTGATCTTCCCGATATTTTTCTTTCTCGCGTTTGCCATCGGGCGGGCGATGCCGCCGGAGACCCTCGTCCCCGGCATGCTGGCGATGGCGGTGTTCTTCAGCGCGTCAGCGGTGGGTCCGCTGATCACACCGTGGGAACGCCAGGCGCGGACCTACGAGCGGCTGGCCACCTCGCCGGCCTCGCTCGAGACCATCCTGGTCGGCGATCTACTCGCCGCGGCGGCGTTCGGCGCGGCCATCTCGCTGGTCCCGCTCGGGCTGGGCTTGATGCTGACGTCGGCCCGCGTCGCTGCCCCGGGCTGGCTGGTGGTCGGTGTCGTGCTGAGCGCGGTGGTGTTTGGCTCGCTCGGTGTCCTCCTCGCGGCCGGCGGGACGGACGCACCGTCCGAGGTAATGATGCTTTCAAATCTGGTGCGGCTGCCGCTGATCTTCGTCAGCGGCGTCTTCGTGCCCCTGGCCGAGCTGCCATCGTGGAGCCAATGGGTTGGCTTCCTATCGCCTCTGTCCTATTGCGTGGACCTTGTGCGGACGTCGCTCGGGGAGACGGCATTCTTCCCGCCGTGGGTCAGTGTGGGAGCCCTGGTCGTGTTCGCGACCGGGTTCGTCGCGCTCGCCGCGTTCTTTCACCGGCGGCGTCGGCAGACGGCGGCCTGATCGGCCGTCGCGCGCCTTCCCCATGCGCCTCCTGAAGGGCCTCCGCATCGCGCTCGCGGCGCTGACCGCCAACCGGCTGCGGGCGATCCTTGCCATCCTGGGAATCGTCGTCGGCGTGGCGGCAGTGATCGTGATGATCGCCGTGGGCGAAGGGGCCAAGCGAGAGGTCCTCGGCAAGATCCAGGCCTTGGGGACCAACCTGCTGATCGTGAGCGCGGGACAGGTCAAGAATGTCGCCGGCCGCCCACAGGTCGTCGGCAGTGTCACAACCCTGGATCTCCGGGACGCCCGCGTGATTCTCGATGAGTCTCCGGCCGTCGCTCGCGTCGTGCCCGTCCAGAGCCGCAAGATGGCGGTGAAGTACGGAACCGGAACCACCAATTCCACCGTCGTCGGCACCAGCGAGGAGTTCTCCGTCGTCCGTCAGTTCCCGACCCAGGCCGGTCGTTTCTTCGACGCCGACGAAGTTCTCAGCGCTCAGCGCATGGCCGTCGTCGGGCAGACCGTGCTCACGAACCTGGGCGCGCGCAGAAATATCGTGGGCGAGACGATCAGGATCGGGAACGTGCCATTCGAGGTCATCGGGATTCTGGAGCCGAAGGGACTCAACTACGCGGGCGTCGACGAGGACGATCAGGTGGTCATCCCCATCTCCGCGGCGCTCCGGAGGCTATTCAACGTCACCCACCTGAGCAGCCTGTATCTCCAAGCCCGTAACGAGCGCTCCATGGCGTTCGCCGCCACGCAGGTGACCGACCTCCTTCGGGAACGGCATCGCATCAAGCCCGGCCAGGTCGACGATTTCGTGGTGCAGACCCAGGCCGAGATCCTGGCCGCCGCTCAGGAGACGGGCCAGACGTTCAGCGTCCTGCTCGGGAGCATCGCGGGCATCTCGCTCCTGGTGGGCGGCATCGGCATTCTCGCCTTGATGGTCATCTCGGTGCGCGAGCGTACCCGCGAGATCGGCGTGCGTCGCGCGGTCGGTGCCCGGCAGCAGGACATCCTGGTCCAGTTCGTGATGGAAGCGACGACCTTGAGCCTGGTCGGGGGGCTGATCGGGATCGTGGCCGGCGTGGCAGGCGGCATCGCGCTTTCGTACGCGACCGGATGGCCGACCGCTGTTTCACCTGTCGCGATTCTCCTCGCGTTCGGGGTCTCGGCCGCGGTCGGGATGTTCTTCGGGGCGTATCCGGCGCGGCGGGCCGCTCGCCTCGACCCGATCGTGGCTCTTCGCGCGGAGTAAGACCCGGAGGCGGGCAATGACAAGCAAATCGGCCGTTCTGGCGCTCACGCTGCTCGGTCTCGGAAGCATGATGCCGGCGGCGAGCGCGGAGACGATCGCGCAGCTGTTCGAGCGCGTCCATTACTCGGTCGTCGTGATCCGGGCGCTCGAGATGGACGTGCCCGCAGAAGAGGGACAAGGTCCAAGCGTGGCCAGCGTGGGTTCGGGCGTCCTGGTCTCGACCGACGGCAAGATCCTCACGGCAGCCCATCTGGTCCACGCGGCCTACGAAATCAGCGTGGAGTTCTGGGATGGACAGCGGGTGGCTGCGCGGGTCGCGTCATCGGCTCCGGGCGCGGACATCGCCCTGCTACAAGCCGAAGCCATGCCTCCGGGCGCGGTGGTCGCACCCCTCGCCGATTCGGACTCTGCACGAATCGGCGACCGGGTCTTCATCATCGGGGCGCCCTACGGATTCAGCCACACCCTGACCGTCGGGCACGTGAGCGGACGGCAAAAGCCCGGACAGACGACGGCCAGCCTCGGCCACGCCGAGTTCCTCCAGACCGATGCCGCGATCAACAAGGGCAACTCCGGGGGGCCGATGTTCAACATGGCCGGGGAGGTGCTCGGGATCGTCAGTCACATCGTCTCGAAGTCCGGTGGCTTCGAGGGCCTCGGCTTCGCCGTCGCGGCCAACGTTGCGCGTGAGCTGGTCCTCGAGCGTGGGGCGCCGTGGCACGGTATCGACGGCCTGTTCCTCTCGGAGGACTTGGTGAAAATCCTGAACCTGCCCGGCCCCGGAGTCCTCGTTCAACGCGTCGTCCAGAACTCGACCGGCGCGCGCCTTGGCCTCCGAGGCGGGTTCGTCAAGGCAACAGTTGGTGATCGGACGGTCGTCCTCGGCGGCGACGTGATCCTCAAGGCCCAGGGGATCCCGATCGCCGAGGGGCACCGGCTGAGGGACAAGTTGCGCGGGGTCCGGCCCGGAGACACGCTCTCGATGACCATCATGCGCCAAGGTCGCATCCAGGAACTGTCAACGGTGCTCCCGTGACGATGCGATGACTGACATGGCGAACTTTCTGCACTGGCTGCAAGACTATGTGTCGGGAATCCTTCAGTGGCTGCAGAAGTACAAGGCTGGATATTTCGTCGTCGTGCTGATCGCTGCCAGAGTGACGTGGCGCGTCTATAAGTCCGTGTCCTCCCGCAGAGAGGAGGTCCAAAGGGCGCCCGTGCCCATTCAGCCAGGCCAGGCCGCGTTCGGTGCGGTCCAGGAGATCGTGCGCAGACTGGAGGCCGATCCCGACACTGACTGGAGCAAGGTCAACCTGAGCGGATTTCATCAGCACCTCATAGATCTGGACGCCGTGACATTGCGAGCGGTTGTCAAGGAGGAGCCAGTTGACGGCGGTCTTCGGGTCGAAATCTCAGGGGCGGCTCGAACGCTGGCGGCGATCCGGCGAATCGTGCCGGCTCATGCACGAGAGCTCAACCAAATGCCTGGATGGGATGCAAGGGTCGAAACCATGGAGGACGGCGTCGTCCTCGCGGTGACGAGCACCGACTTGCGGCAGGTCGCCCACATCCGCGGGCTCGGGTTCATTGGCCTGCTGGCGAGCGGAACGGATGACAAGCTCGGTGACGTTGCAATGGCAAAGGCGGGCTGATCGACCGATTCAAAAGGTAGCCAGCGGCGCGCGACGATATTGATATTGGTCTTGCTGGGGCTCGGGACGGACTGGCTCGTCATCAAGCTGATAAATACGCTCATCCTTTACGCATGGCTCGGCGTGACGCATGCACTGGCAACCACCCGAGCCGCTTTGATCGACCTCCGCCGTCTCTCAGCTCAGCGCCTCCCGGCTGGACTGCGAAGGCGGCGTGCCAGGGCTACGGCAGTCGTCGGTTTTGAATGGCGGCCGGTAATCCTGTTGGCAATTTCTGCTTCGCGCGATCGGGGAGGGCCAAGCAGTTGGAGCAATCTACCCAAGAACGGGCCGACCGCATCATCGCGACGCTGAAGGCGCAGAACTATCTCAATGAGTCGGTCGGCGCTGGCTACATCGAGCGCAAGTGGCCGGCGGCGTTCAAAACGTCGGGAGCATGGCCGCTCTCCGGTCTCCGCCAGCCCGATGGCGGCCTTTCAGACGCTGCTGGGCCTCGGCGCCAAGCGGGACCGGCTCGACGTCGTGGGTACTCCACGGGGGCGCCTCTTGGCAGCGATCGGGGACCGACGCGCTGAGAGTGCCGAGCCAAGAGTCCACGGCTCGCGGTACAGCGCGTCGATGACCGGGCAGTGGGAGCCGGTCCCCTTTGCGCATAACACCGACGGCGCGTCGTAGTGCTTTCCGGCGAGAATGGGGGCGCATCAGAACCAGCGCCGCAGCCACCACTTCTCGAAGTAGATCTTGCTCCAGTGCCAGAAGCGGCCCGGTGACCGGAGGATCATCGCCGGCGCCGGCTCGGCGTAGAAGTTCCCCTTCGCGTAGGCGGCGACGCCGTCGCCCATTTCCACGAAGCAGGAGCCGAAGCCGTCGAACCTCCTGTGCGCTCCCTGCCCCGTGATCTCGGCGGCGATGTTGTGGGCGACGACTTCGGCCTGCGCGTGGGCGAAGACGCCCGCTTTCGGCAGCATGAGCCCGACGGGGAGCTTGATCGCCGTCACGTCGCCGATCGCGAATACGCGGTCGTCCGAGGTCGCGAGGCTCGCCTTGTCCACCGGCACCCATCCGGTTTCCCCCGTGAGCCCCGCCTCTTTCACGACGGGCGGACAGCGGTGCGGCGGGATGACCACGAGGAGGTCGCAGCCGGCCTTCACGCCGTTCTCGAACGCGAGTTCCCGCCGCGCAGGATCTACCGAGGCGAGCTTGTGCTGGGGGTGGAAGCCGACGCCCTTAACCTCCACCATCCCCTTCACCGCCTCGCCCAGCGCCTTGCCCGCGACGGGCATCGGGAGCGTCTCGGGCGTGTAGAGATCGACGTCGGATCGCTCGCGCAGCCCTCGGCGGCGAAGCGAGGCCTCGATCAGCATCGCCGCCTCGTACGGCGCTGCCGGGCATTTGAAGGGCAGTCCCGCGATCAGGACGGCGACCCGGCCGCCGCGGAATTCGCTCAGGGCATCGCGGAGGCGGAGCGTGCCGTCGAGGTCGTAGAGGTTACACCCCGCCTCGGCGAGCCCCGGCACCGCGTCGGGCGACCCATCGGCGCCGAGCGAGATGACGAGGTAATCCGCGATGATCTCCCGCTGCGCGGTCTTGACACGGCGCCGCGCGGGATCGATCTCGCGGATCTCCTCCTGGACGACCTCGATCCCCTTGCGGGAGAGGCGGCCGAGGTCCCGGCTGATCGCCTGCGGCTCGCGCCAGCCGAGCATCATCCAGAGGAACGACGGCGTGAAGACGTGCTGCGGGCTGCGATCGACGAGGACGATCCGGTGCTTCGGATCGAGCCGGCGCCTCAGCGTGTTGGCGGTAACGAGTCCCCCGACTCCGCCTCCCAGAATCACCGTGGTCGCCATCATCGCTCCTCCCTATGACCGCCGCGCTTCAACGGCCACGAAGGCCGCCCACCCGGGCATCCACCGAGCCCCGATTGCCTCCCACCGCTCGAGCCAGCGCGCCCTTTCCCGCGCGAGGAGAGGCAGAAAGTGTACCGCCCTCCGCCACCGCTGCGCCGCGAAGCCCCGCGCCCGCAGCAGGTGGCCCAGCTCGTCGGCATCGAGAAACCTCGCCCCCCGCCAGATCGAGGGCACGAACCGGCGCTTGAGACGGCGCCACAGCGTCCAGAGCCCGGAGCGATTGAGGATCGCCGCGACGAGGCGTCCGTCGGGCTTGAGCACCCGATGGGCCTCCTGGAGCACGGGTCCGGGCTCCGCCACGAACTCCAGCGCGAGAGCCATCGTCGCGAGGTCGAACACGCCCGAGCGGAACGGCAATGCGCTCGCGTCCGCCCGCAGCCACCGGATGTCGAGCTTCGCCTGCGCGCTCTTCGCTCGGGCGACGCGAAGCATGGGTGCGGACACGTCCACCCCGACGACCCTCAGACCTCGCTCGGCAAGTGCCAGGGCGTAGTTGCCTGTCCCGCAGGAGAGGTCGAGGGCCAGGCCCTCCGTTCGTTCGCCTACGAGCGCGAACACGGCGTGCTTCTCGAGCCGATCGACGAGCCGGCCGACCGGCGTCGCGTACCAGGTATCGTAGGCGGGCGCGATCGCATCGAACGCGGCGACGTCGGCGTGACCGGGCTCAGAACGCATAGCGAACGACCGCATAGAGGTTCGAGTTGCCCTCGAACTGGCCGTACTCGGTGCGGCGCGGACCGCCGAACGCATTGACACCGAGCGTCGCGGAGAGCGCATCCGTGATCTGGTATCGCGCTTCCGGCCCCACATACCAGTCGCCCTCGTTGGGGCTCGCCAGCGCGAAGACCCCGAGCCGCAGCGTCTGGTGCAGGAGCAGCTGCGTCAGCCTGAGCGTGAGCACGTGGCGGGCAGCGGGGTGCTTCGGCATCCCGGGGGCCCGCGTCCTCCGGTATTCCGCGTAATCCTCCATCACCTGGACGGAGTACTGGCCGGCGACCGTGAAGTCCGGCGCGACCTCGTGCTGGTAGCCGGCAAGCAGTTTGATCGAGGAGTTCTCGATCGCCGGGTTTCGGCCCGAGCGGTCGGAGCGGGAGTCGTAGTAGCCCGCCTCGAAGCTCAGCACGCCGCCGAGCGCGGCGCCCTGGGCGCTAGCGCCGTAGACGTCGAGCGGCGGGAAGAAAAAGCGGAGCCGGGGCCCCGCCTCCACCTCGGCCGCCGGTGAGCGGAAGAACCCGCGATAGGCGTAGAGCGAGACGTCCCATCCGAGGAGGTTCCGGAACAGCCGGAGCCCCATCTCGACGCGATCGGGCCCTGGGGATGGCTCGTCGGTCCGTCGGGATTCGATGGCTTCCATCGGGTCGTGGAACCGCAAGCGACCGCGGGCCTCGGGCAGTGTGTCGGCCTCAAAGTGAGGGATCAGGATGAACTGGAGGGAGGTGCCAGCCCAATGACCGGTGGCGCTGACGGCGTCCGACCCCTTCTTGAGGTATTCGAGTGGCAGGCCGGAGATGAACGCCATCCAGTCCTTTGGGAAGACATCGTTGATGAAGATCAGGTCGCCGACGCCCCAGGTGATGATCTGGCGTCCGACCCGCAGATCAACCGCAGGGAGCCGGACGTCGAGGTACTCCTCGCGCAACTCGGCGTCGACGGTGCCGGCGACCGCGTCGTAGATCAACTCGCTCTTGGCCACGAATGCCCACCGCTCCCCGCGCGGCGTCAGCTCGAGCCGCACCCGCCCCTCGCCGAGCACGAACGGCTCATCGCAGGCGAGCCGCTGTGTCCCCGGGCACCGATCCGGCCGGATCAGCCGGTAGGCGGAGGCAGCCTGGAAGAACCCGTGGAGCGGCAGCTCCTCGGCAACCGCCGTCCCGACGTCGGCAGCCAGCAACGCCAGCATCGCTACCAGCGCCGCGAGACGTCCCCTCATCGCACCAGTTCCGCCGGTGGCGCCCGCAGCGCACGCTCGCTGAAGAGGTCGGCCGACAGCCTCTGGTTATAGCGGACGTCGTTCAGCGCGACTTCCGTCCGGTGGCCACTCTGGACGTTCTTCATGACGCGTTGGGTAACCGTCCAGAAGCCCTGGATCTCCTTCAACTCCCCCGCGGTGAAGACGCGCGCCAGATCCCCGCGACGATCGTAGTACTCCTCCTTCAACGGAAGCTGGGTGCCCTTGTCGATCCACGACACCTTGCGGCTGAAGTCCGCGCCGCCAGATTCCTTGGGCACGCTCTCCACGACCCAGGCGTCCCGTTCGCCGGCCCTTTCCTCCCGCAGGAGCTTGTGGGTGTCGTCCTCCGGCTCACGGCCCGAAACGTCCTCGTAGCTGAAGTCGGAGCCGACGAAGCTCGTGTGCTTGTCGCTGGCCGCGATCCGTCGGACGAGCTTGAGGGCAGGCACGTACAGCCATCGGTCATCGTCCCGGCCGGGATACTTCCAGACGAGGAACGCGAGGTCGCGGACGTCGGGGGGACGGTGGAAGTAGATGAAGTAGCGCTGTTCGCCCCCTTCCTTGATGTTGCGCCGGGTCATCGTCATCTCGCGCACCCGCTCCTGGCCGTCCTTCGACACCAGGCGCATCGTCACGCGGGCCCGCACGTCCTCGCCGGGGTAGTACATCGCCAGGTGAGACCGCCGCATGACCTCCTCGGCCGAGGGGGTCTGGGCTTGGGCGGCGAAGCCAGCCCCGAGCAGCATGGCGATCGATAGGACGAAGACGCGCATCATCGGCAGACCTCCTCACGCCCCCGCAGAAGCCAGCCGGGAAAGAGGGCGATCAGCGCCGGGAGGTAGACCACGGTGGCCAGCGCGGAGAGCAGCATGATGGCGATCATGAAGGCCCCCACTGTGATGTAGGGCGTGAGCGCCGCGAACAGCATCACCGCGAAGCCGGACGCGAACAGCACGGCGTTCCGCACGATCCCGAGGCCGGGCCGTGCGGTTGTCCAGACGAGCGCGCCGGCCAAGTCCCGCGTCTCGCGGAACCGCTGCTGGAACCGGCTCACGAAGTGGATGGCGAAGTCGACAGCGAGCCCCAGCGACAGGGTCGAGAGGACCGAGATCGGCATGTCGAAGTCCTTGCCAAAGAAGCCGACCGCGCCGTAGATCAGGACGACGGTGAACAAGAGCGGCAGGAAGCTCACCACGCCCCAGCGCAGCGAGCGGTAGTTCAGGATGAGAAGGAGGAGCACCAGCACGCAGGAGGCGATGAACCCCTCCAGCATCCCGACGAGAACCTCGCGGCTCCAGACCATGTTGAAGTACGCGATGCCCGCCGGCTTGACCTCGGCCCCGGGAATCGGGTGCGCGGTGAGGTGCCGCTCGATTTCGCCGAGGAGCGCTTCGGTCTCCACGGCGTCCCAGCTCCGGAGCTGCACCATCAGGTCGGCCCTCTGGTAGAGGGTGTCTACGACGTTGTTGAGGTCGCGCGGGCGCGCCGTCGTGCTGAAGAGGAGCAGCAACTGGGCGACGGCTTCCCGGGAGTCCGGGATGACTTCGCGGGACGGATCGTCGTCGCTGAGCATCCGGTGGACGCGCTTGACCACGTCGGCGACGGAGACCGTCTTGCCGACCACCGGCTCTCTCTCGATCCGGCGCTGCAGCCCCTCGAGGGCCCGCAGGAACTCCGGGCGTGTCACCGCGTCCGGCTGCCGGCCGTCGGCGACGAGGTAGAGCATCGCCGTGCCGCCGAGCGCGTGGCTCAAGATGGCGTCGGCCACGCGGATGTCGCTCGACGGCTTGAACCAGGCGACGAGATTGTTGTTGATGCGGATCTTCGAGATCCCGACGGCCGAGACGGCCACGGCGATCACTCCGATGACGACGACTCCCCTCTTCCAGGCGATGCACGTCTGACCCACCCGGCGCAGCCAGGGTGAGTCTGGCTCTTGTTCCGTCGCGACGGCCGCCGGCCCCCGGCTGGTGAGCGCCAGGAGCGCCGGGACCAGGGTGAAGCTCATCACCAGAATCGCCAGCGTGCCGAAGGCCACCAGGAGGCCGAAGACGCGAACCGGGATGATGGGTCCGATGGCGAGAGAGGCGAAGCCGGCGATCGTGGTCAGGTCCGAGAACAGGACCGGGGTGCCGACCGCCTCCATGGTCTCCACGATCGCCTTCCCCCGCTCAGCGACCTCGCGGCGACGGAACGTGAACTCGTTGAAGATGTGCACGGTGTCGGTGGAGATGGCCATGAGGAACACCGGACTCATCGACGCCATGATGTGGATCGGGATACCGAGCCCGACGAAGAGCCCCATCGCCCACACGATGGCGAGCATCGCCACGACCATGTTGGCGGCGACCAGCCACCAGCTCCGGAACATCGCGAACAGCACGCCGCACATGAGCAGGCCCGCCAGCGGCGAGAACAGCCCCATCTGGCGGAACATCTCAACCCCGAAGGTATCGCGGGCGACCGGATCCCCGGCGATGTAGTAGCGCTCGGGCCCGGGGTCGCGCTCGGCGAGGCGTCGGATCTCGGCGGCGAGGGCGCGGCCGTTGGCCGTCTTCTCGAGGGGAACGTAGATCGCCGTCATGGTGCCGTCGGCCGACACCAGGCGGTTCACCAGCAGCGCGTTGTCGAGGACCTGGCGCCGGAGCCGCTCGGCCGCCCGCGCGTCGTGGGCAACCGCATCCAGGATCGGGCGGGCCTGCAACACCCCCTCGGCGACGGTGACGTCGTTGATGGTGGGGAGTGCGATGACATCCCGGGCGATCACGCCGGGCAGGCGGAGAATGGTGTCCGTGAGCCGGGCCAATCGGCCGAGCGTTTCGGGTGTGAAGATCCCCCGGTCGCTTTGGATTCCCACCACCAAGATGTCCGGATGAAGCCCAAACCAGCCCTCGACCTGATCGTTGTAGCGCCGGACCGGGGAGGTGATCGGCAGCATGTTCTTGGGGTCGGTGTCGGTCGTGATGCGGGGGAGCTGGCTGCCGGACGCCAGCGTGAGGACGAGCACCGCGGCGAGCACGATCCGCGGATGATCGATGGACCACTCGACGGTGCGCCGACGCACGCGCGTCCATGCCGCTTGCATGGCGATCTAGAGCGCGCCGATGACCCGGTCGTGGGCGGCAGCCAGTACGAAGGTCCGGCGCGCCGTCATGTCCCCTCCTTGCCGCCCGGTCGTGCGCGGTGGGACCTCATGCCCGCCGCATACCGCGAATAGAGACGCTGCCCCGCCGCGAGGTGTTCGAACAGCACCTCGCGCATGATGTCGAAGGCGCGCAGGATCTTCGGGTTGGCGATGCGGTAGTAGATCGTCACCCCCTGCCGCCGCGCGAGGACGACGCGCCGGGCCTTCAGGGTCGCCAGGTGTTGCGACAGGTTCGGCTTGCTCGTCCCCACGCGCCGGGCGAGCTCGGCCACGGCGACCTCCCGATCCCGGAGCGCGTTGAGAATCTTCAGGCGCGTGGGATTCGACAGGGTCTGGCAGACGCTCGCGTGCAGCTCGTAGATGTCGTCATCGATGGCCGATGCTGGCGTGGCATTCTTTCGCGATTTCATCATTCCGTAATTCAGCAACTATTCGACTGCACGGGCCCGCAGCCGTCAATGATGCTGAAGGTTCATATTGCTAAAACAATCGCTCCATGCCAGCGGACCCACCTCCAGAAGATCCGAGGTTCCCCAGCAGCGTCGG
>JBGPYK010000539.1:0-2511 GCA_041493245.1 Methylomirabilia bacterium
CCCGAGACCCTCGAGGGCGCGCGCGTACCGATGGGGGTCGAGAAAGGGCGCGCCCACCCACTCGAACGGCCGCGTCGTTCCGCGTCCCTCGGAGAGGTTCGTTCCCTCGATCAGGCAGCCACCGGGATAGACCCGGGCGGTATCGGGCGTGGGCATGTTGGGCGAGGGCGCGACCCACGGCAGGTCCGTGTCCTCCCACAGCATGGCGCGCCGCCAGCCGCGCATCGGCACCACCGTGAGGCGGCAGCCGATCCCGTGCTCGACGTTCGCATAGCGCGCCAACTCGCCGATCGTCAGGCCGTGCCGCGCGGGCAGCGGGTGCAGACCGACGAAGGACGCGAAGGCGGGATCGGGGAGGTTGCCCTCGACGCGCTCGCCGCCCAGGGGGTTCGGACGGTCGAGGACGATGACCGGCACGCCGGCGCGGGCGCAGGCACGCATGGCGAGGACCAGCGTCCACGCGAACGTGTAGTAGCGGGCGCCGACGTCTTGCAGGTCGACGACGAGTGTCTCGAGTCCGCGGAGCATGGCGCGGGTGGGCGCGCGCCGGGCGCCGTAGAGGCTCCACACCCGGAGCCGCGTGACCGGATCGCGCGTGGAGCGCACCGGCGCGTGATCCTGCTCGGCGCCCCAGAGGCCGTGCTCGGGGGCGAGCAGCCGGACGAGGCGCGCGCCGCGGAGACCGGCGAGAAGGAGGGCGGCGTGCTCGAGGTGGCCGTCGACCGACGCCTGGTGGGCGAGGAGGCCCACGCGCCGGCCGCGGAGGAGGTTGGCCCGCCGGTGGACGAGCACTTCCAAGCCCGACTCCACGCGGGGCATGGCAACGATACTAACGTAGCAGGCTGCTGAACAAGGCCCATCAGCTTCGTTGGCGCCCTCAAGCGACGCGCGCGGCGAACGGTGACCCGGCGGGAGGCGGGCGGACGGCGTCCTCTGACCACAGCCGCCTTCGCTCCGATCACCGGCGAGCCATTCCCACTCTCTACGGCTGTTTCGTTGTATCGCGAAACGGGAATGGGTCACCCGGACGCCGTCCGCCCGCCTCCCGCCGTGTGACCGTTCGACTACCGTGTGCGAGTTCATGAATAGTTCGGGTCAGGCGCTGTCGGAGTATCGAGGAGCGCCGCGGGTTCGCCGGGGTGCTAGGATTCCGATGGTGATGGCGAGGATCCGCTATGCGCGACTGTCGACGGAGCGATCGAATCCGGCGAGTGTCGACCTCGATCGCCTCAGCGCGCATGCCATTGCGCAATTGATGAACCGCGAGGACGCCCAGGCCGTGCGGGCGGTCGGGCGCGTGGCCTCGCGGATCGCCGCGGCCGTGGACCTGATCGTCGGCGCGCTGTCCCGCGGGGGCCGTCTCTTCTTCGTGGGCGCGGGAACGAGCGGACGGCTCGGGGTGCTGGAGGCGGCCGAGTGCCCACCGACGTTTGGAACTCCGCCGCGGCTCGTGCAGGCGATCATGGCGGGCGGCCGCGCGTCCGTCTTCCGCTCGCGGGAAGGTGCCGAGGACGACGCGGGGGCGGCCGCGCGCGAGGTGCGGCGCCGCGTGCGGCGCGGTGACGTCGTCGTCGGGATCTCGGCCAGCGGCGTCACGCCCTTCGTGCGCGCCGCGCTCCGCGAGGCCCGGCGGCGGGGCGCCGCGACCGCGCTCGTCGCCTGCAATGCCACACGCGTGGGCACCGTCTCCGCGCGAGTCGTGATCGATCCGCGGCCCGGCCCCGAGGTGCTCGCGGGATCGACCCGGCTCAAGGCCGGCACCGCGACGAAGCTCGTGCTCAACACGCTGACGACCGCCAGCATGGCGCGCCTCGGTCGCGTCTACGGCAACCGCATGGTGGATCTCCAGCCGCGCTCGCGGAAGTTGCGGGAGCGCGCGCTCCGGCTGGTCGAAGAACTGGGGCGGGTCCCGCGGCCGCGAGCCGTCCGCGCGCTCGACGGGGCAGGGGGACGCGTGCGCCTGGCCATTGTCATGGCGAGGACCGGCGCCTCGGCGCGGCAAGCCGCACGTGCCCTCCGGACCTCCGGCGGCTCGCTGCGCGAAGTGCTCGAGGCGTCGCGGTGAGCCCTATCCCGCTTCGCCGAGCACGGCGCCTACGCTTTGGCTCGGCACACGTCTTGCTAACCTACACGATATGCTGATCCGCAGATGCGCCTGGCACCGGACGTATCACGGCTACTGGCGTCTGTCTGGGGTTGCGTCGTGGCGGGGGTGGACCGTCTCGTTCACCGACGGGGTGTGTCCGAGCTGCATGGTCCGCATCCGCCGCGAGGGGAATCTGCCGCCCCTCGAGGTGTTGGAGACAGCGGTCAGTTGGTCCCTCTTCGGCGCGGCATTGCCGCGGGCCGCGGTCGCGTTCGTCGTGCTGGCGACCTTTGTTCTGGCGTCACTTCCGCTCGATGACGTCCGCACCCCGCAGACGGTGACCGCGCCGCCGCCGATAGCGCTCGCTTCGCGCACGCCCGCCGACGAGGGGTCGCCGCTGGCACTCGCCGTGCCGAGCGCCCCCA
>JBGPYK010000180.1:0-5556 GCA_041493245.1 Methylomirabilia bacterium
ACGTGGTCCCCGCGCCGGGGCAGCGGCACGAGACGATCGGCCCGGATGGACACGACGTCGTCGTGCGTTTGAAGGATTCCCTCCACGAGTAAGGCCGCGGCGATCAGCGGTGGATCAACGGGAGCGCGCAGCCAGGCTCGCCGGGGCGACGGCGAGGGGCACCGGCGAACCCATGCGGGCGCTCACCCCGGCACGACGGTCAGCTTGAACGGCCGGATCTCGCGAATCGCAGCGAAGTCTCGCGCATTGCCCGTCACCACGGTCGCGCCGATCGAGCGGGCCGAGAGCGCGATCAACACGTCATTCACCAGCGAGGGGGAGCCCGCCACCTGGTACCCGCGCGATGCCTGAAGCGCTCGCAGCACGTGTCCCGCGTCCTCGTAGACCGCGCCCGACGGGACCAGGATGCGGTCGGTCCGATCGAACGCCGCCACCACGCCGCGCACGATCCGCCGATCGCGAGGCGAGAATGCTCCCGCGTAGAGCTCGAGCACCACCACCGCGCTCAGATACTTGACCGCGTCCCGCTGGAACAGCACGCCCTCATGCCGCCCCGCGTTCAGCCAGTCGATGTAGAGATTCGTGTCGATGATGACACGGCGCATTTCAGAAGACGCGCCGGAGCTTGCTCTTCCCCCGAGCCGCGCGAAGCACTCGGTCGATGTCGGCTTCCGTCACCACGAGGTCCAGCGCGCGATCAAGCGTCTCCGTCTCCGTCCGCGCCCCGAGAACCCGGCGCGCGCGATCCAGTTTCCGCTGGTCGAGCTGCACGTGCTTATGCCGCACCGCGATCACTGTCATCCGCCCCTCCCTCGCACTCCCCGGATGTACATAGCATAGCGATCCATGAACATCATCTCAAGTCCGCTCTCTGGCGATATCTCCGTCACCCGCAACAATGGCCCGGGCGCTCACCATCGTCGTCCTGCGCGACGGCGAGCGGGTCGAGCTCACGTCGCGCCTCGAGCGCCCGGAGTGACGAGGGCCATTCGCGGGAACCATGGCGTCGTGGTGCCCAGGGCCTAGAGCCCCCTCCCGACGCCGCTACAGGGCGACGATGTGCCTTTTCTCAGCCCCCTTGATCGCGCTCATTGGCACCGAGGTGTCGAACGTCACGAACCGCCCACTCCGGTGGACGGCGAGGGCAAGCAGGTAGAGGTCGGTGAGCTGGCGTGGCCCGTGGATGCGACTCGCGTCAGCGATCCGCGGTTCGAGCAGGCTCAGGTCGTCCGCCCAGAACTCGTGGTAGGGGCTCCGCGTTGCCTCGCGGAGTCGCGCCATGACGGCAGGCACCGGCAGCGCGTTCGGGTAGCCCGGGTGCGCCATGATGCGCACGCAGCCGTTCTGGGTGATCGGGCACGACGTCCAGCCGGTTGGGGCATGTCGGCCGAACCATTCCCGCGCCCGCTCGTGCAGCGAATGATCCGGGTCCAGCAGCGCGATCAGGACGTTGATGTCCAGCAGCGCCCGCATCAATAGGCGTCGTCTTCTCGCAACGTGTCGATCAGCTCGTTGGTCACGATGCCGCCCCGCCTTGGAAACGGGCGGAACCCGTGCAACGCCTTCGGCTCCCTCGCGGCGGGGCCCGCCGGAGCCGCGCTCAGCGCCCGTCGGACGAGCTCGGAGATCATTTCACCGGCCGTCTTCTTCTCGCGGCGGGCGAGATCCTTGGCGGCCCGGAGCACGTCGTCGTCGATGTCAAGAGTGGTGCGCATGCATCTGATGCTATTGCATCTCAGTGAGGGACGTCAAGGACCCCCGTCTCTTGACCGAGTAGCTACAGCAGCTTGAACAGGCGCGGCAGCACGAGCGTGATCCACGGCACGAGGATGATCACCACCAGCCCCACCGCCAGGACGGCGATGAAAGGCATCATCGCGCGCGTCGCGCGGTCGACCGACACATCCGCGATCCCGCACGCGATGAACAGACCGACGCCGATCGGCGGCAGGAAGAGCCCGATCCCGACCGCGGCGACGATGACGATCGCGTAGTGGATCGGATCGATGCCGAGCCCCTTCGCCACGGGCAGGAGGCTCGGCAGCAGGATCACGACGGCGGGCAGCCCTTCGATGACGGCGCCGAAGAAGATGAAGATCACCGCCGTCGCGAAGAGGAAGATCATGCCGCTGCCCGGCACCACGGTCATGAGACGGATCAGCTTGTCGGGCATCTGCTGGACCGTGAGAAACCACGACACAAGTCCCGCGGTGCCGAGCAGCAGTCCGACGGCGCCCGTCACCATCGCGGACTTCACGATGATCTCCGGGAGGTCGCGCCACTTGATCTCGCGATACACGAAGAGCCCGACGATCGCCGCGTAGAGGACGGCGAGGACGGACGCTTCGGTCGGCGTCATGATGCCGCCGAGAATTCCGCCGAAGATGATCGCCGGCATGCCGAGGGGAACCAGCGCATGCCAGAAGGCGCGGGTGACTCCTGCGGCCGTCGGCATGGGCTCGGCGGCGATGCCCATCTGTCCCGCGCGCCACCACACGTACACCATCAGCACGAGCGCGAGGACGACGGCGGGCATGAAGCCCGCGGTGAAGAGCGCAGCGACCGACAAGCTCGCCACCGAGCCGATGACGATCATGAGGATGCAGGGCGGCACCAGGATTCCCATCGCGGATGCCGCCGAGACGATCGCCACCGCCAGCTCCTTGCTGTAGCCGGCACGCACCATGCCGGGGATGGTCGTCGCGGCGACCGCGGATACATCGGCGACCGTGGAGCCCGAGATGCCCGAGAAGATGTACTCCGCCGTGATGACGGCCATGCCGAGCCCGCCGCGGATCCATCCCACCAGCGCGACGGCAAGCGCCACGAGGCGGCGCGCGATGCCTCCCGTCTCCATCAGCGCGCCCGCGAAGATGAAGAGCGGCAGCGAGAGCAGGACGAACGAGTCCACCTGGTGGAGGATCGTCTGCACGCTCGTGGCGAGCGGCGCCGGCGAAGCCAGGAGCGCGCCGACATAGCCTGCGAGGCCGACGGCGACGGCGACCGGCACGCCGATCACGAGAAAAACGAGAAAGACGAGCGAGACGAGGCTCATCGCCCGCGCGCGAGCCGCCAGAACTGCGGCAGCGCGAAGAGGATCATGAGCGCCCCGCCGACCGGCAGCGCGCCGTAGAACCACAGCATCGAGATCTCGAGCGCGTCGGTGACCTGTCGTCGCGCCAGCGGCAGCGTGGCGATCCCGCCGGCGACCAGGACCGCGGCGAAGGCGATGACGATGACCGTCACGAGCAGATCGACGCGCCGCCGCGCGACCGCTCCGAAGCGGTCGATGAGGAGATGGAGCCGGAAGTGCGCGCCGCGGCGGACGGCCACCGCGGCGCCGAGGAAGATCATCCACACGAAGCAGAGGCGCGCGACCTCGTCGTACCACTGGAACGTCGCCCGCATCACGTAGCGGCTCCACACGCCGAGGAAGACGTCGGCGACGAGGACCACCATCAGCGCGATGCAGACGCGCTCGACGAGCACGTTACTTCGCGGCGGCCTTCGCCTCCGCGATCACGCGCTCAAAGAGCTCCCTGCCGACCTTGCCTTCAACGAACTTCCAGACGGGCTGCGCCCGCTCCTGGAAGGGGCGGAGATCCTTGATCTCGTTCACCTGCATCCCCTTGGCTTTCATCTGCACGAGGCCTTCGGCCTCGGCCTTCAGCTCGTCCTGCCGGTGCTGGGTGCAGGCGACGGCCATCGTCTCGTCGATGACTTTCTTCAGATCAGCCGGGAGCGCCTCGTACTTCGGCTTTGCCATCGCCCACACGGCGGACGGATAGGAGTGCATCGTCCGCGAGTAGTACTTGGTGATCTCATGAAACTTGTCGGACACGGCGGTGGTCACGGGCAGCTCGAGCCCGTCCACCGTTCCCTGCTTCACGGCAAGATAGACCTCGCCCCAGATCATCGGCACCGGGTTCGCGCCGAACGCCTTGAACACCTCGACCAGCGTCGGCACCGGCGGGACGCGGATCGTCTGACCTTTGAGATCGTCGGGCGACGTCACGGGACGCTTGTTCGACAGCACGCCGCGAAAGCCCCAGCCGCCGCCGTAGCAGAATGGCTTGGCCCCGAGCGGCTCGAAGCGGCTCATCAGCTCTTTGCCGACCGGACCGTCGTTCACCTTCCACACGTGCTCACGGCCCGTGTAGAGAAACGGCACGTCAGTGGCGAGCATCTTCGGATCCCACTTGCCGCCGATCGACGGGAGCGACATCGCGGCGACATCGACCGTCCCCAGCTGCATCCCTTCGAGCTGGACGATCTCGTTCTTCGCCAGTTGGCCCGCGGGGTAGACCTCCACCTTGATGCGTCCGCCGCTCTTCGCCTCGGCCACCTCCTTGAACTTCACGGCAGAGGTGGTGAACGGGTTGTCGTTGCCGACGATGGTGGCGAGCTTCAGCGTGACGGTCTGGGCGAGCGCGACGGAGGGAACCAGAAGGGCGGCGGCGGTCAGCACGAGGAAGCGCTTCATCGAGACCTCCACGGCAGAGCGAGTCGGACCAAGTGGTGAGACTTCTATCTCAGTTCGTCACCGGGCACAAGCGGCCTGCAGCTCCCACTCCCGATCCCAGGCCCAGAATCTCGGCATCAGCAACGGTGCCGTCGGGGTGACGATGCTCCGAGCCCGCGCGGCGGGCCTCGACTGGTCCCATGCGCCGCCTGTCCGATCACGTAGCCTACCGCTCGAAACGGTCCCGGATGCGTGTACCCGGACCTCTTGCGCAAGGTTCAACCCACGAAAGTCAATTGCAAGCCGTAACGGGGCTTCAGCGGGCCGAGGGCAGGTCAACCGCCAGATCAGGCCGGCGCCCACACCGCGAGGTCGGCGCCAATGGCCGCGTCCGACAGCCGCTGATCGTAGGTGACGATTCCGGCGAGATCCTGACCCAGCGACAGGGCGGTGGCCAGATGGATGGCATCGAGACTCCGGAGGCCCGGCGGTGCGAGCGCAGCCGCGCTGCGGAGGATTCGGCGGTCGACCTCAACGAGGGCGATGCGCGCCAAGATCTCGGTCGCTCGGCGGCCTTCGGCCGCACCATACCCCGCCCGCCGAAGAGCCCGGGGTACCTCGACCTCGGCCAGCGCGCTCGACATCCGCAATGCGTGGGTTTTGAGGAACTCCCGCAGGGCGGCCGATTCCGGCTCGAGCACGACGAGCTTAATTAGCGCGGACGAGTCAAGGTAGACGTGATCTCTCACCGCTCGTTCCGCCGAAGCTCCTCAAGAGCCGTGCTGGCACGGCGCCGGGACCGTCTGCCCAGCGGTAGCCCGAGCGCGAGGAGATCACCGGCGGCGACCGTGGCGCGTCCAGCCGCGACCAGCTGTTCGAGCGCCGTCGCCGGCCCGGGAAGCGGCGTGAACAGGGCGACCGCGTGCCCACGTTCGGTCACCTCCAGAACCTCTCCCGCCTTGACCCGATCGAGATACACGCTCAGGTTCTGCCGAAGCTCGCGGACGCCGACGCGGTCGGTCTTCGAGGGCGATCTCATGTAGCTCATGGTAGCACACCGAGCCTCTGGATCAGCCGAAGTCGTGGGAGGGGAC
>JBGPYK010000555.1:0-2424 GCA_041493245.1 Methylomirabilia bacterium
GGCCAGCCCAAGTGATGGTTCATCGAGGAGAAGGAGACGCGGACGCAGCATCAGGGCACGCGCGACGGCGAGCATCTGCTGCTCGCCGCCCGACAGCGTCCCCGCGACCTGGGCGCGGCGCTCGCGCAGCACCGGGAAATATTGGTAGACGCGCTCGAAGTCCTCGGCGAGGCGGCCGCGCTCGCGGCGGCCGTAGGCCCCCAGACGGAGGTTCTCCTCCACCGTCAAGTTGACGAAGGTCCCCCGGCCTTCGGGCACGTGCGCGATGCCGAGACGGACGACGTCCTCCGTGGCCTGGCTCTCGATCCGCCGGCCGTCGAAGCGGATCTCGCCCGCGGTCTTGACCATGCCGCACACGGCGCGCAGTGTGGTCGTCTTGCCCGCGCCGTTGGCGCCGAGGATCGTGGTGATGCCGTGTTCCTCCACGACAAAGTCGACGCCGTGCAGCACCTTCGTCCAGCCGTACTGCGCGTGGACGTCCTTGGCCTCGAGCAGCGCCCGCATCAGCGAAGCCCCGGCGCCGTCAGTTGTCACTCCCCAGGTAAGCGCGGATCACCTCGGGGTTCCGCTGGATCTCGGCCGGGCTGCCCTCGGCGATCTTCCGGCCGAAGTCGAGGACGACGACGCGATCGGAGACCTGCATCACGAGGCTCATGTGGTGCTCGACGAGCAGGACGGTGGCACCGCGTTCGTCGCGGATGGCGCGGAGCAGCCGCGCCACCGCTGCCACCTCCTCGTGGTTCAACCCGCTCGCGGGCTCGTCGAGCAGCAGGAGCCGCGGTCGGCAGGCGAGCGCACGGGCCAGCTCCACGCGCTTGAGCGTCCCGAACGGCAGGCCCGCGGCGGGATGCGCGGCGACGGCCTGCAGGTCCAGGAACTCGATCAGCTCCAGCGCCCGCGCGCGCATCGCGCGCGCCTCGCGGCCCACCCAGGGCAGGCGCAGCGCATTGCTCAGGAAGTCGCTCCGCGTCCGGCTGTGCATGCCGACCATGACGTTCTGCAGCACGGTCAGGGACGGGAAGAGGGCCAGGTTCTGGAAGGTGCGCCCGATCCCGAATTCCGCGATGCGATGCGGTGCGGCGGCGAGCAGCGAGCGCCCCTCGAACAGGACGTTGCCCTGGTCCGGGGTGTAGAGACGGCTGAGACAGTTGAAGAGCGTGGTCTTGCCCGCGCCGTTGGGGCCGATGAGGCCCACGATCTGGCCCTCACTCATCGCGAACGACACGGAGTCGAGGGCGACGATGCCGCCGAACCTCACGGTGACATCGCGGACGGTCAGGATCGGCCGGGCAGGCGTCGTGTCGGTCATGGGCATGGTCGGGACGGTGGGCATAGTTTATAGAGACCGTCCGGGATGCCTGTCAAACCCTTTCCCGGGTCCCGTGCAATCGCCGAAGGGCTTCGCGTTCCGCATGAACGCTCACCTTTCCGTAGGTCCGGGGGGCCGCCGGGCGCTATCGTAGAGCCGTGTCAGCGCTGCTCGCCATGTTCGTCTCCGAGCTGCCCGTCGTCGAGAAGATCGGGCGCGCCGCGATCGTCTACCTGTTCCTCCTCGTCGCGTTCCGGATCACCGGCAAGCGGCAGGTCGGCCAGCTCACCCCGTTCGACCTCGTCGTGCTCCTCGTGGTCTCGAACATCGTCCAGAACGCGATGATCGGCAACGACAACTCGGTCGGTGGGGGTCTCATCGGGGCGACGACGATCTTCGTGCTCAACTACTTGATCGTCGAGGTGACGTTCCACTCCAAGCGCCTGCGGCGGCTCGTGGAAGCGCACCCGACGATCCTCATCCACGACGGCCGCATCCTCCACGACAACCTCCGGGCCGAGCGCCTCACCATGGACGACCTGCAGGCGGCGCTCCGCCGGGCCGGCGTGGCCGACCCCACCCGGGTCCGCTTCGCCGTCCTCGAGGAGAGCGGCGGCATCAGCGTCGTCCCGTTCACGTCAGCCGATCCCCAGCCGTCCTGAGTCAGGAATTCCCACCTCGCTCAGCGCGATGTGGGGCGAGTCGGTACTCAGAATCCCCGGCCATAGATCCCATGCGGCGGGCGCCGAATGCGTGATACTCTCGGTGGCGTCGGCGCGCTCCTGTCCGTGACGGCGAGCCACGGTCGCGAGAGCCATCACGTTCGGAGCCCATACTCTCTGTCATTTCAGCCCGCAGCCACACCAGGCGTCCGTCCCGACGCCGATGAAAGGTGAGCACGACAAGCCATGAGCAAGGAAGAGGCGATCGAGGTGGAGGGCAAGGTGGTCGAGCCGCTGCCCAACGCGATGTTCCGGGTGGAGATGGACAACGGCCACAAGGTATTGGCCCACGTGTCGGGCAAGATGCGGATGAACCACATCCGGATCCTGCCCGGCGACAAGGTCACGATGGAGCTGTCCCCCTACGACCTGACCAGAGGTCGGATCACGTAC
>JBGPYK010000568.1:0-2366 GCA_041493245.1 Methylomirabilia bacterium
CGAGGAAGGCCTCCACGCGGTTGTCGGGCGAGGAGAGCAGCGCCTCGATCGCGGGCGGCACGAGGACGTGCGAGACCAGCATCGAGAAGTTCGTGAGCCCGAGCCGCGCGGCCTGGAGGATCGCCGTCGCGTTGGCGGGCGCGGTCGTCTCAAAGCCGACGCCGAAGAAGACGACCTCGCGGTCGGGCCGCGCCTGGGCGAGACGGACCGCGTCGAGCGGCGAGTACACGACGCGGACGTCGCCGCCGGCCGACTTCACGCGCAAGAGGTCGGAGGTCGAGCCCGGCACCCGGAGCATGTCGCCGAAGGAGACAAAGGTCACTTCCGGACGCGACGCGATGGCGATCGCCCGGTCGATCGTCTCGAGCGGCGTGACGCAGACCGGGCATCCCGGGCCGTGGACGAGGTGAATCTCCCCCGGCAGCATCTCGTCGAGCCCGTTCTTCACGATCGAGTGGGTCTGGCCGCCACAGACCTCCATGATGGTCCACGGCCGCGTCACCGTGCGGCGGATCTCGGCGATGACCTCGCGAACGAGCGCGCCGTCGCGGAACTCGCTGACGTACTTCACGGCGCGCCCTCCCCGGCCCCGTCGCCCAGCTCCGTCGCGAGAAACCCCGCATCCCGGAGGAATTCGAGCGAGCGCTGCGCCTCGGCCTCGTCGAGGCGTCCGATCGCGAAGCCCACATGGATCACCGTGTATTCCCCGACCTCGGCGTCGGGCACGTATTCGAGGCACGCCTCCTTCACCACGCCGCCGAAGTCCACGCGCCCCATGCGAAGCCCCGCCACCTCGTAGGTTTCGACGATCTTGCCCGGCACACCAAGACACATGGTCCGTTCCCCCTACCCGAGCCGCGCGTGGGCGACCGCGGCCTGTCCGAGCGCGATCCCGCCGTCATTGGCCGGGACCAGGTGATGGCTGAAGACCTCGAAGCCGGCGCCGGCCAGCGCGCGCCGCGTGCCTCCGAGGAGCCTGACGTTCTGGAACACCCCCCCGCTCAGGACGACGCGGTCGAGCCCCGCCCGGCCGCGCAGCCGCTCGCACACGCGAAGAATCACGGCGACCACGGTCGCGTGGAAGCGTGCCGCGACGACCGGGCCGGTGACGCCGCGCTCGAGATCCCGGACGATACCCCGGATCACCGGCGCCGGGTCGATCACCGCGGGCTCGCCCGCGTCGAGCTCGACGGGATACTCGCCATGGTCCCCCTGTGCCGCAAACGCCTCCAGCTCGATGGCCGCCTGCGCCTCGTAGCGCGCCCGGTGGCGTACGCCCAGGAGCGAGGCGACGGCGTCGAACAGGCGGCCCATGCTCGAGGTCAGGGGCGCGTTCACCCCGCGCTCGATTTGACGCGCGATGATCCGCCGCTCCTCGTCCGTCGTCGCCGCCACCGGGGGCAACGCGGGATCCCAGCCGCCGAAGGCGCGCGCGAGATGGGCGAGCGCCATTCGGAACGGCTCGCGCACGGCGAGGTCCCCACCGGGCAGCGGGACGTACGCGAGGTGCGCCGCGCGCTCGAAGTCCATGTAATCGGCCACGAGGAACTCCCCGCCCCAGATCCGCCCATCGGTGCCGTAGCCGGTTCCATCGAACGCCACACCGATCACGGGGCCGGTGAGCCGGTGCTCGGCCATACAGGCCGCGACGTGGGCGTGATGGTGCTGGACGGCGACCCTGGCGAGCGCCGAATCGAGGCCGCGGGCGTAGCGGGTCGACAGATACCCCGGATGCAGATCGTGGGCGACAGCCGCGGGGCGGACCCTGAAGAGCGTCATCATGTGGTCGATCATCCTGACGTACGAGGCGTAGGTCTCGTAGTTCTCGAGGTCGCCGATGTGGGGCGAGAGGAACGCGTACGGTCCCCGGGCCACGCAGACCGTGCTCTTCAGCTCGGCGCCGCAGGCGAGGATCGGCCGGGTCTCGAAGGGTAGTCGTACCGGGAAGGGCGCGTAGCCCCGCGCGCGGCGGATGGGCAGCTCGGCGCCGGCCGCACGACGGGTCACCGAATCGTCGCAGCGGGTTTGGATCGGACGGTCGTGCAGAAGGAACGCGTCGGCGATCGTCCCGAGGCGGGCAAGGGCGTCGGCGTTGTCGGTGGCGATCGGCTCCTCGCTGCGGTTGCCGCTCGTGAGCACCAGCGCCTCGGGGCAGCGTCCCCTCCCACCCCAGAGCAGGTGGTGAAGTGGCGAGTACGGGAGCATGACGCCGAGGTCGCCGAGCCCGGGAGCGACCGACGGCGCGACGCCGGAGCCCGACCGCGCCGCCAGGATGACAATCGGCCGCGCCGGCGAGCCGAGCAGCATCCGCTCCTCGTCGGAGATCACGCACAAGCGCTGCGCGGCCGCGAGGTCGGAGACCATGA
>JBGPYK010000219.1:0-4991 GCA_041493245.1 Methylomirabilia bacterium
AGGGTGTAGCGGCCGGTCGCCTCGTCGTAGGCGCCCAGCGCCGCGCGCGGCTCCAGCGGCACGCCGGTGACCCGCTGGACCCACGTCTCGAGCCGCACCACGTGGGCGGCGCGCCGGAAGCCGGCGTCCGTGGCGGCGGCATCGCCGACGTCGGCATCGACACACACGTTCGAGCGGGTCTCGTTCCAGAGGATCGGCGCGTCCGCGGCGGCCGCCTCCGCGGTGGCGGTCACCGCGGGCAGCGGCTCATAGTCCACGGCCACGCGCTCGGCGCCATCCCTGGCCGCCGCACACGTGTCGGCAATCACCATGGCCACGGCCTCACCTACGAAGCGCGCCCGGTCGGCGGGTAGCGGCGAATGCGGGGCGAGGAAGAACCCCGAGCCGTCGCGGCTCCGGAGCGGGACTTCGTGCGGGTTCGACGGCACCGGGCGGTGCGGGAGCGGCTGCAGGCCATCGGCCGCGGCGTCTGCACCGGTGAGCACCGCGATCACCCCCGGCGCCGCCAGGGCCTCGGCAACGTCGATGCGTCGGATGCGCGCATGGGCGTGCGGCGAGCGCACAAGATACACATAGGCCTGGCCCGGGAGGTTGACGTCATCGCTGTAGCACCCGTGGCCGGTGAGCAGGCGCGCGTCTTCCGTGCGGAGCACCGGCTTGCCGACGCCCTGGCGTGCCGAACGTGTACGCGAATCCAGAAATGACATCGTGCCCACGGATTCTACTGCTGATAGGTCCCGCCGATGCCGTTCCGTGGCGTCCCGCGCCGGGTCCGCGCACCGTGGCGCCAAAGGCGACGCGCACGCGGGCGGCGGGTCAGGCTCCGCGACGCGTCCTCACCCGGCCAGCCTCACCCGCGCTTCGCTACCAGGCGAGGGCGTAGGTCGGGCGACGCGGATCCGCTCCGGCCGACAGCACGCCGGTCTCCGGATCGCGGCGGGTGACCACCGCGCCGATGCCGCAGGCTCCGATCTCGCTGACGGTGTGACCGAGCGCCCGGAGCTCCGCGCGAATGCTCTCGGGGATGCCGCGCTCGACGTTGAGCTGGCCGGGCCGGTAGACGCGCGGATAGAACGAGTTGACCAGCGTCTGCGTCGAGAAGCGCGGCGCCTCCACGGCCTGCTGCGGGTTCATGCCAAAGACCAACACGTTGAGGACGAGCTGCAGATCGGCCTGGGCCTGATCGTCGCCTCCCGGGCAACCGATGGTCGTGGTGGGGACGCCGCCCTCGCAGATCAGATAGCTCACGAGCGTGGTGCGCGGGCGCTTGCCCGGCGCGAGGGCGTTGGGATGACCGTCCTGGAGGACGAACATCTCGCTTCGCGTGCTGAGCGTGCAGCCCAGCTCGGGCGCGAACGCCGACTTCCTGAACACGCCGCCGCTCGGCGTCAGACAGATCATGTTACCGTCGCGATCGATCGCGGCGATATGCGTGGTCCCGTCGGCGACCGCGGCCTCCCCCGGAGTGGGAACGTCTGCCCTCGCGCCCCCGCCGCGTCCCGACTCGTCACGGCGTCGCGGATCACCGGCGGGCGGCAGCGCCGGCGCCGCGCGGTCCATCCGGATCAGCGCGGCCCGCGCGCGCGCATACGTGGGGTCGAGCAGCTCGGCGAGCGGCACCGTGTCGGAGTCTCCGTAGTACTGCTCGCGGTCGGCGAACGCCAGCTTGAGGGCCTCCGTCACCACGTGGATGTAGCGCACGGAGTTATGTCCCATCGCGCGCAGGTCGACGGTGGCAAGCATGCCGAGCGCCTGCATGAGCACCGGCCCCTGCGTCCACGCCGACTGGCCGATGATCTCGCGGCCCTCGAACGTCATGCGCAGAGGCGACTCGAGTCGTGCCCGATACCCGCCCAGATCGCCGGCGCGCAAGAGGCCGCCCACTCGCTCGGAAAACGCCCCGATCAGGCCCGCGATGTCCCCGCGGTAGAAGCGCTCGCGCGCGGCGGCGATGCCCGCGCCGCGATGACCCCGGCCCTTCGTGTCGGCCTCGACCAGCCGCCGGAGTGTGCCGGCGAGCGCGGGCTGCACGAAGAGCTCGCCGACGGCCGGCGTGCGGCCGCCCGGATAGAACACCGCGGTGCCGCCGGGCGGATAGACGTCGAACTGGCTCCGGGTCTCCGGGATGGCGAGCATTCGGTGCATGTACTCGTACATCGGAAACCCGCGCTCGGCGTAGTGCACTGCCGGCGCGAGCACCTCGCTCAGCGTCTTCGTGCCGTAGGTCTCGAGCAGGGTCAGGTAGGCGTCGACCGCGCCCGGAACCGTGAACGACAGGGGCGCCTCCGGCCCCGGCCCCGTCGGGATGCGATCGAGTCCGCGCCCGCGGAAGAACGCCAGCGTCGCGAGGGCCGGCGCCCCGCCCTGCCCGCTCACGGAGACGGTCTCCCGTCTGTGCGCGTCGTGGATGAGCGCCACGCACTCGCCGCACAGCGTGTAGGACGCGGTCGGCTCCACGACGGCCGCGGCGAAGCCGGCGGCCACCGCGGCATCGAACGCATTGCCACCCGACAGCAGCATGCGCATGCCGGCCATCGACACCAGCGGATGTCCCGCGGCCACGACGCCCTGCGTACCGGACACGACCGGGCGCGTCGTCGCCCGGTCGGCGGTGTGATGCTCGGTCTCGTGGACGGTCGGCAGCTGGTTGGTCATGAGGTCACACCTCGCTCAGGATAATGGATGTCGCGATTCGGCGAGCCAGTCCGTGTCGACGAGGGACTGCGGGTCGACGAAGGCCATCAGAAGATCGCGATCGGGTGCGCCGGCGCGCCGGTGGAGCCGACGAGGCGTAGCGGCGTCGCCGTGAACATGAACTCGTAGCGCCCCATCTCCCGGCAGGCGACGGCGAGGCGCTCCGGGTTGGTGTTGTCGACCAGCGCCAGACCGAGGAACGGGATGGCGAGATGCACGCCCATGCCGAAACCTTGGTAGCCGATCGGGCGCTCGTCCATCATGTCCCACGAGATGGCCGCGATGTCCTTCTCGCGGAACCACTCGAGGCACGACAGCTGCAAGCCGGGATGCGGGGACACGCGCGGCACCCAGTCGGGATTCGCCTTGCGGAACAACTCGTCGCCGCTGCGGACGACGACGACGTCACCCGGCTCGATGCGCACGCCCTGCCGCCGCGCCGTCTCGTCCAGCTCCTTGGGCGTCACGGGGTTGCCGACGGTCACGTAGCCTTCCCGGCGCCCCGCCGCCACGTCGAGGAGCACGCCGCGCGTGGTGATGCCGTCGAAGAGCGGATCGATGGGACACCACGTCGCCCCGGCCACCGACAGGCTGTCCATGAACGACCGGCCGTTGTAGAGCTCCCGGTCCCACGCCACGTGGCAGAGCGCGTCGATGTGGGTGATCCAAAAGCCGTGATAGACCATGTCGAAGCGGTCGAGCACGACGTCGGCGCGCTCGCGGTTCGAGGGGAACGTCGCGCTGTACATGAACCCGGGCGCCGGCACCACGTCGCGCGCGAGGGACACCGTGCGGCCGGTCTTCACGAGCGCCTGCGCGGCCTGCTGCTTGGCCGGCGTGATCAGGTTCACGGTGCCCTTCTGGTCGGCGTCGCCCCAGCGGCCCCAGTTGTTCAGCTCTTTGAAGTAGGCTTCGACGCGGTCCTGTGTGGGCGGGGTCCAATCGGCCATGATGGTGACTCCTCGTGTGTGCCCGGGGGAGTGGAAAACGTCTCGTTGGCCGATACTATGACGCCCCGACGCCGACTGCCAGTGCTACCCGTCCGACGTCCGACACCACGCTTCCGCGCTTCGTGTGGGGACCCTGCCCCGACGTTGACGTACGCGTACGATTACGCCAAGCGCCGGGCCGACTGAGCGATTCCCTCGCCCGACGTCTCCTTGGAGACACGGGACGGCTTCTCGTGTAGTCTCCGGGGCCGTGTGGCGCTCGTCGCTCTCCATCGCCATCGCCATCGCGGCGGTCCTGCTGCTCGGTGCCGACCGCGGCGTCGCGGCCGGGCCGCCGCCGCCCACCGCGGACGCGATCCTGGCCGAGGTTCGTCAGGCCACGGCGCGCTACCTCGATATCGAGCGCGCCCGCGCGGACGGCTTCGTGCAGCTCTCCGGGATGGAGCCGCGACACGGCTATCACTTCGCGCGGGTCGATGCCGGGTCGCTGATCACCGCGGCGCTCGCGGGCGGCCCGCTGGACCTGGCGCGGCCGCCGATGCTGCTCTACGTCGAGCGCCAGGGCCTCTGGCAGCTCGCCGGTGTGGAATACGCGGTGTCGTCGCGTCCCTCGACGAGTCCGTTCCCCGGCGCCGAGTGGCACGGGCACGAAGCGTCGTGCCACTACCGGGACTTCCGCGAGCTGCCGGCGGCGCGCGCCGGCGATTGTCCGTCGCTGCATCCCGTCAGCAGCGAGCGGTTCGTCCTCTGGCATCCCGCCTTTGCCGTCGTCCATGTGTGGGCGTGGTACCCGAACCCGGATGGCCCCTTTGCCGCCGAGAACCCTTACCTGGCGGCGTACGGCGGCGCCCCGGCGCCCGGCGTCGGCCATCCACACGCGCGCAATCCCGCTGAGGCAATCTACTCGCAGTACACGCACCGGGCCGCGGGGGCGATCTTGCTGCTGCTCGCGGCGGTGATCGCGTGGGAGACTCGCCGGCCGCGCGCCTGGCCATGGTCGGCGCTGTCCTCGGCGCTGTGGGTGGCCTTCGGCCTCTACCTCTTCCCGACCTCGGATCCGGAGTCGTGGCCGTGGGGACCGAAGCGGTTCGTGGAGATCTTCGGAGACGGCCTCGTGCTGCAGCACAAGCTCCTTGCCCTCATCCCGATCGTCTACGGGATCGTCGGCCTCCTCCGTCTGCGCGGCGTGCTGCGGCGGCCGCGCTGGACGTACGTCGTTCCCGTACTCGCCGTGCTCGGCGGGATCTCGCTGTTCTTTCACTTCCACGACGGCCGCTTCCATCTCGACGCCATCTACCTGCAGCACGCCGCGATGGGCAGTACGGCCGTCGGCCTCGGCGTGGCACT
>JBGPYK010000061.1:0-9631 GCA_041493245.1 Methylomirabilia bacterium
CGCAGGACGACGGCGTCCCCACCGAAGCCCTCGAAGGCGAAGCCGAGCCGCTCCAGCGGTCCGCGCCAGCGCTCGAGCAGCGCCCGGGAGGCCGGAGCCAGCTCAAGCGGCTGGGGGAAGAGCAGCTGCTGCGACACCGGCGCGCCCTCGCTCAGGGCCTCCTGGAGGCGCTCGTAGAGGATGCGCTCGTGCGCGGCGTGCTGGTCCACGAAAAAGACCTCGCGCTCTGAGGCGGCCACGACGAAGGTGTCCTGCACCTGACCGAGCACACGCCCCAGGTCGGCGCGTCCGTACGCCGCCGCCGGCTCTGCGAAGAGCGGCTCCTGCTCCACAGGCCGGGCGCCCGTCGTGTCGCCCGCGGCCTCATTGTCGGAGACCGCCTCGTGCGGCGGAAGCGGCACGGACGGTACCACGGCCCCTCGGCGAAGGGTGTCGCCGAGCGCCGCCATCACCATCTCGTGGACGAGGCGAGGGTGCCGGAAGCGCACCCAGGCCTTGGTGGGGTGAACGTTGACGTCGACGTCGACGAAGGCCATCGAGATCCAGAGTGCCACCAACGGGAAGCGGTCGCGAGGCAGCATCGGCCGGTAGGCGCCGAGCACGGCCTGCAGCAATCCAGGGTCGCGCACCGGCCTGCCGTTGACGACCACGACGACGTCCTCGCGGCTGCCTCGGTGGAGGTCAGGAGGGCCGGCGAGCCCGTGCACGCGGACGCCGTGCTCGGTGCGGTCGACGTCGACCAGCCGGCCGGCGACGTCGTAGCCCCACAGCGCGCCGACGCGGGCGCGGAGGTCGCGCGCCGACGGCGCGGTGAGCACGGCCCGGCCGTTGCTCGTCACGCGGAACTGGACGTCGGGGTGGGCGACGGCGAGCTGAGAGAGAGTGCGCAACGCCATGGCCAACTCGGTGGGCGACGACTTGAGGAATTTGAGCCGGGCCGGCGTGTTGTAAAAGAGGTCGCCCACCTCCACGATGGTCCCGACGTCTGCCGGGACCGCCAGGCGCCGGCTGACTGTCCCTCCTGCGCCGGCGATCCTCGTCCCCTCCTCCGAGCCTCGGGCTCGGCTCGTGAGCGAGAAGCGCGAGACGGCGCAGATGGCGGGCAACGCTTCCCCGCGGAACCCGAGAGTGGCGATGGCGTCGAGGTCTGCGTCGGTGGCCAGCTTGGACGTCGCGTGGCGCTCGAGCGCCAGCGCGAGGTCTTCCGCCGTCATGCCGTGGCCGTCGTCAGCGACGCGGATCAGCGCGGTGCCGCCGTCACGGAGATCGACGGCGATGGCCCGCGCCCCGGCGTCGAGTGAGTTCTCCACGAGCTCCTTCACCGCGGAGGCCGGTCGCTCGACGACCTCGCCCGCCGCGATCTTGTTGACGAGATGCTCCGAAAGCCGCCGAATCCGGCTCGTCATTCTTGCGCGCTCGGCTCTGGCCGCGATCGGCCGCGGGCTTCGCCCGCGCCAAGCCCTCCTCCGAGCCTCTGCTGCCACTTGGCCAGGAGGTTCAGGGCCTCGATCGGCGTGAGGTGGGTCAGATCGAGGCGGAGCAGCTCGGCGGTGACGGGATCGGGCGGAGGCTCGAAGAGCCCGAGCTGCTCGGCATCGCGCACGTCGGCCGTCCGCTGTCCCGCAGCTTCCAGTTCGGCCAGCAGCGTCCGGGCGCGCGCGATGACGGACGCCGGGAGCCCGGCCAGGCGCGCGACCTGGACGCCGTAGCTGCGGTCGGTGCCGCCGGGGCGCACCTTGTGCAGGAAGATGATCTCGTCGTTCCACTCGCGGACCGCGGCGTGGAAGTTCTGGATCCCGGAGAAGCGCTGAGCGAGCTGGGTCAGCTCGTGGAAGTGGGTCGCGAACAGGACCTTGACGCCGGGAGCCGCGTGGAGCGCCTCGACGACCGCCCAGGCAATGGCCAGACCGTCGAACGTCGAGGTGCCGCGCCCTACCTCATCGAGGAGGACGAGGCTCGCGGGCGTGAGATTGTTCAGGATGTTCGCGGTCTCCACCATTTCCACGAGGAAGGTGCTCTGGCCGCGCCCGAGGTTGTCCTGCGCGCCCACCCGTGTAAACAGCCGGTCGACGACCCCGATCCGCGCCTCCCGGGCGGGAACGAACGCGCCCATCTGCGCGAGCACGACGATATGCCCCGCCTGGCGGAGGTACACCGATTTCCCCGCCATGTTCGGGCCCGTGAGGATCACGATGCGCGCGGCGGCGTCGAGCTGCAGGTCGTTGGCGGTGACGGGCTCTCCGGTGCGCGCCTCCAGCACCGGGTGGCGGCCATCCACGATACGGATCTCGTCGCCCCGCGTCACCGTGGGCCGCACGTGACCTCGGACGTGCGCCACCTCGGCCAACGCGGCGAGAACGTCCAGGCGCGCCACCGCCCGCGCGGTTTTCAAAAGATCGATGGCCCGCGACGCGACGCGCCGCCGTACGTCCTCGAACAGCTCGTACTCGAGACGCCGGCGGCGCTCGTCGGCGCCGAGCACACGGGTCTCGTACTCCTTCAGCTCCGGCGTGACGTAGCGCTCCGCCCCCGCGAGTGTCTGGCGGCGGACGTACTCGGGCGGCACGCGCGGCGTGTGGGTGTGGGTCACCTCGATGCCGTAGCCGAAGACACGGTTGAACCGGACGCGTAGGCTCGGGATGCCGGTGCGCGCCCGCTCGCCCTCCTCGAGCCCGGCGATCCACGCCCGCGCCTCGCGCGCGTCCTCCACGATCGCCTGTAGCACCTCGCTCCAGCCGTCGCGGATAATCCGCCCGTCATGGAGCGTGGACGGAGGCTCATCGACGAGCGCCGCCTCGAGGAGGGCCCGGACGTCGTCGAGCGGCGTGAGATCCCTGCTCGCCGCGGCCACAAGAGAGGGGGCCAGCCCCGCGCAGGCGCGGCGGAGGTCGTCGAGGGGCGCCAGGCACGCGCGCAGCCCCACGAGATCACGGGCGTGGGCGACCCCGAGCGTGGCGCGGCTCGTCAGCCGCTCGAGGTCGCCGATGCGTCCAAGCAACCTCCGGATCTCCGCGCGTCGCGCGGGATCGTCGACGAGAGCGGCCACGGCGTCCTGGCGCTCGGCGATCGCGGTGGGGTCCAGCAGTGGCCGCAGGAGCCACTGGCGCAGGAGCCGGGCGCCCATCGGGGTCCCCGTCTCGTCGAGGATGCCGAGCAGCGACTCCCGCACGCGGCCCGCGCGCGACTCGACCAGCTCCAGCGTGTCCACCGCGGTCCCGTCGAGGACGAGCGCATCGGCGGGCGTCAAGCGCTGGAGTCCCGCGAGGTGCCCCAGCGCGTCCCCCTGGGTGGCCCGGACGTAGGCCAGCGCGCCCGCGGCGGCGCCGAGGCCCACGGTCAGGTCGCCGACGCCGAACGCGTCAAGCGTGAGGACGCCGAAGTGGGCGCTGAGGTCCGCGGCGGCCCGGCGCGTCGAGAACGCGGAGGCGTCGAAGAACGTGAGCGTCGCGCCCGTCGCCTCGAGTCGGCCCAGCACGTCGGGTGCCTCGCGTAGCGTGTCGGGGACGACGATCTCTGCGGGCCGCCGGAGCAGAGCGCCGGCGAGGACCATGTCGCCCTCGGGCTCGTCCTGCCCGACCCAGAAGTCCCCGGTGGAGATGTCGAGCAGCGCGACGCCGACCCCCTCGCGGGCCCGCGCGACGGCGAGGAGGAAGTTGTTGGCGGTGCCCTGCAAGTACGCCGTATCAGTAACGGTCCCCGGCGTGATGACCCGCACGACGTCCCGTCGCAGGAGCTTCTTGCCCTTGCCCGGCGCTTCCATCTGCTCGCAGATGGCAATCTTCCGGCCCGCCTGGACCAACCGAGCGATGTGGCCGTCGGCCGCGTGGTGGGGGATGCCGGCCATCGGCATGCCCTGCCGCGACGTGAGAGTGATCTGTAACAAGCGCGCGCCGGTCTCGGCGTCGTCGAAGAACATCTCGTAGAAGTCGCCGAGGCGGAAGAGGAGCAGGAAGTCGGGGAAGCGCCGCTTGACGTCGCGGTACTGGCGCATCATCGGCGTCTGCGCGCCGGAGGCGTCAGTCACGCAGCCGGCTCTTCAGGCGATCGTAGGTGATGGTCAGGGCCTCTGGCAGCACGCGCACCTCGCCGACCACCGACACGAAATTTGCGTCACCGTTCCAACGCGGCACGACGTGCAGGTGCAGATGGTCGTCGATGCCCGCGCCCGCCACACGACCTTGATTGAGCCCGATGTTGAAGCCCTCGGCGCCGAACTCCGCGGTCAGAGCCGCCGTGGCTGTCGTGACGAGCGTCAGCAGCTCCGTCCGCTCCTCGGGGGTCGCCTCGCCCAGCGTCGAGATGTGCCGGTAGACGACGGCCAGCAGGTGACCGGAGGCGTAGGGGTAGGCGTTCAGGATCAGGTAGCCGTGGGCGCCGCGGTAGAGGACGAGTTGGCCACGGTCGTCACCCGCCTTGGGTGCCGTACAGAAGATGCACCCCCGGGGAGCCCGGGACCCGGCTACGTAGGCCATCCGCCAGGGCGCCCAAAGGCGCTTCACGCGGTGGTAAGCCGCCGCCTCACGTGTTGACGAGCTCGCGCAGCCGCTTGCCGACCTTGAAGAACGGAACCCGCTTCTGGGGCACGTCCACGCCTGTCCCCGTCTTGGGATTGCGGCCCTTGCGCGAGTTCCGGTGCCTGATCCGAAAGCTGCCGAAGCCGCGTAGCTCGACCTTGTCACCCTTGGCGAGGGCCTCGGTGATGTTGTCGAAAATCGTGTTGACGATCGTCTCGGTCTCCTTCTTCGTCAGATTCGAGATCTTCGAGACTTCGTCGATCAGCTCGGCTTTGGTCATCGTCGGCTTCGCCTCGTTTCCGGGGCCCGCACTCGAATTTCGTTGGCACGGTAGCACGACGATCCGCAGAATGTCAAATGGCGCAAGGAGTTAGCGCCCATGGGCTGTCCGGGTCCGATTCTCAGTCGAGCAGATACAGCGGGGTCTTGAAGATCGGTAGGCCGGGTACCAGACCCGTGGCCCCCGCAAGGCCAACCTGGCTGCGCAGCAGGTCCATGACGGAGAAGCGGCGGCGTGGCAGGACGACCTTGGGGGGCACCTCGAGCCCCGCGAGCTTGGCCGCCCCGTTGATCGCCTCCTCGAGCCCTCCCATTTCGTCCACCATCGCGAGCACCTTGGCCTGCGCGCCGGAGAACACACGCCCGTCGGAGAACTGGACGACCCGCGCGCGGTCGAGCTTCCGGCCTTCGGCCACGGCGTCGATGAACTGACGGTGAACGTCATCGAGCAGCGACTGGAGCACGCGACGCTCATCGGACGTCATGAGCCGGGAGATGTTGCCGATGTCCTTGAACTGGCCGGCCTTGATGACCACGTAGTCGACACCGACCTTCTTCATCACGTGCTCGAAATTGGCCATCTGCATGATCACGCCGATGGAGCCGGTGAGCGTGCCGGGGTTCGCGTAAATGGTGTCGGCGGCGACCGCGACGTAGTAGCCGCCCGAGGCGGCCACCGCTCCCAGGGAGGCCACCACAGGCTTACCCGCCTGCCGCAGCTGCTGGAGCGCGCGGTACAGCTCCTGGGTCGGGCCCACGACGCCGCCCGGGCTGTTGATCCGCACCACGACTGCGCGCACGAGCGGGTTCCTCCGGTGGCTCTTGAGATCGCGCACGATATCCTCGACGTCGAGGATGATGCCTTCCAACTCCACGATCGCCACCCGGGGACCGAAGGCGAGGCCCCCACCGTCGGGCGCGCGCAGCAGCGCCGCGACGGCGGCGAGGAACAGGCCGAGGACTCCGACGTAGAGCAGGATCGTGAGGAGGACGACCCTGACCCCTCGCCACATGGGCTACTTACTCGTCGTCTTCGTAGTCGTGGTCCGTGCGCTGCTTGCCGCGCCGGCCGCGCCGCGCCGGTCCTCCCCCGCGTTCCTCGACCTCGCGGGTCATGTCGATGGCGTGGGCCAGTTCCTTGAGGCTGAGCCCGATACGCCGCTCGTTGGGATCGACGCGGATGACGAGGAGCGCCAGCTCGTCACCGACGTTGACGACCTCGTCGGCTCGGTTGATGGGGCGGTTCGACATCTGGGAGATGTGCAGGAGGCCGTCCACCCCCGGCTCCAGCTCGACGAAGGCGCCGAAGTCCGTCAGCCGGACCACCTTGCCCGTGACGCGCGAGCCCATGGGGTAGCGCTGCGCCACCGTCGTCCACGGATCCGGCTGGATCTGCTTGAGGCCAAGCGAGATGCGCTTGTTCTCGCGGTCGATGTTCAGGATCTGCGTCTCGAGATCCTGGCCCTTCTTGAGGATCTCCGACGGGTGCCCGACGTTGCGCGTCCACGACATGTCGGAGATGTGGAGCAGACCGTCGACGCCCGGCTCGAGCTCGATGAACGCGCCGAAGTCCGTGAGGTTCCGCACCCGGCCCTGCACGCGCGTCCCCGGCCGGTACCGCTCCTCGATCGTGGCCCAGGGGTCGGGCTCCACCTGCTTCATACCGAGCGAGATGCGCTTGGCTCCGCGGTTGACCTCCAGGACGAGCACGTCCACTTCGTCGGCGACGTTGACGAGCTTGGAGGGATGACGGACCCGGCGCGTCCACGACATCTCGGAGACGTGGACAAGCCCCTCCACACCGGGCTCCAACTCGATGAACGCCCCGTAGTTGGTCAGGCTGACCACCCGGCCGCGGGTCTTGGTGCCCGCCGGGTACTTGTCCTCGACGTGCTCCCAGGGGTCCGACGACTTCTGCTTGTAGCCGAGCGACACCCGTCCCGTCTCGCGGTCGAAGTGCAGCACGACGACCTCGACCTGGTCGCTCACCTGGAAGACCTCCGAAGGGTGACCGACGCGGCCCCAGCTCATGTCGGTGACGTGGAGCAGGCCATCGATGCCGCCGAGGTCGATGAAGGCGCCATAGTCGGTAATGTTCTTCACGGTCCCGGTCAGGACGAGGCCCTCGTGCAGCACCTCCAGCGTGTGCTTCTTCTTCTCCTCGCGCTCCTCCTCGAGCACGGAGCGGCGCGAGAGCACGACGTTGCCGCGGCGGCGGTTGAGCTTGATGACCTTGGCGCGGATCGTCTGCCCCATCATGCCCGCGAGATTCTTCACCGGGCGCAGGTCGACCTGCGAGCCGGGAAGGAACGCCTTCACACCGACGTCGACCGCGAGACCGCCCTTGACGACCTCCACGACGCGGCCCTCGACGGGCGCGCCCTTCTCATACGCCTGGGTGATGGCGTCCCACACCCGAATCTTGTCGGCCTTGTCCTTGGACAGGACGATGAGGCCCTCGGAATCCTCCTTGGCCTCCAGGTAGACGTCGATCTCGTCACCGACCGCGGGAAGCTTGCCCGCGCGGTGGAACTCCTCGATCGGGATCGCGCCCTCGCTCTTGTATCCCACGTCGACCAGCACCTCGCCGCTGCCGACGTGCACCACGCGGCCGCGGACGACCTCACCTTCTTCGAACTCGGTGCTGACGTTGTCGCCGTACCAGTCCTCCATCCGTTCCTCGGCCGCGTCCTCGCCACCTCCCTGTCGCGGTTCCCCGAGGGCGTTTCGTGGTTCATCGGTCTTCATGCTGCCGGTTCCTCCCATCGATGTATTTGGGCGAAGTTCGGGCTCCTCCCACACCCACCCCGCTGACTGCTCGACGTCCGTCACGCGCGATCGCCGCGCGCAAGTCCGTGGGGCTCGCGGAGTCACGGAGGTCCGCGATCGCCGCCATCATCTGGCGGCTCACGGCCTCATAGTCGTCTTTCCTGCTGGCCCCCGCGCTCGGCGTCACCGCGAACGGGGGCCCAAATGTTATCGTCACTTTGGCCGGACGCGGAAGGCGGCGTCCCCGGGGCCAGGCCCCGCCGCTCCCGCTGATGTACACGGGGACGACCGGCGCCTTGCCCAGGATCGCCAGCATACCCGCTCCCGGCTTCGCGGGTCCGAGAACTCCACCTTGCCCCCGCGTCCCTTCGGGGAAGACCAGGAGGGCTCCGCCGTCCCTGAGGACGCGGAGCGCCGCGCGCAGCGCTCCGGCGTCGGGGCCCTCGCGGCGCAGGGGACGGGCGCCGAGACGACGGATCAGGCCGCCGAACAGCGGGACGTCGAACAGCTCGGCCTTGGCCAAGAAGCTGAGCTGCCGTCGCGCCGCCCCGCCGACGAGCGGCGGGTCAAGCACGCTCGCGTGGTTGGCGACGAGCAGGACGGGCCCGTCAGCCGGCACGTGCTCAGCACCCCGGCTCTCGAGCCCGAAGAGCAGGCGCATGAACACCACCGTCAACGGCTTCAGGATCGCGTACAGCACTGCTTCTCGATTGCCCCGAGCATGACGGCAACGACCTGGTCCACCGTCAAGTCCGTGGTGTCCACCGTGATGGCGTCCGGCGGCCTGCGCAGCGGCGCCAGAGCGCGCGTCGTGTCCTGCCGGTCGCGAACCGCGATCTCGGCCCGCACGACCTCGAGATCGACGACCACGCCGCGCCCCAGGAACTCCGCGTGCCGGCGCCGGGCTCGTGCCTCGGCGGAGGCGTCGACGTAGAACTTCACGTCGGCGTCCGGGCACACCACGGTCCCGGTGTCGCGCCCCTCGAGGACGGCGCCCCCGCCCGCGGCCATCCGCCGCTGGAGCGGGGTGACCTTATCGCGCACCGGCGTCAGCATCGTGAGCCGCGACGTGAGGTCGCTGATCTCAAGGGTCCGGATCTCGCCGGTGACGTCACAGCCGTTGACGGACACGCGGTCCCCCATCAGCGCTACCTCGACCGACTCGAGATGACGACGCAGAGCCGGCGTGTCCTCGGCCAGGAGCCCGGCCCGCGCGACGCTCCACGCCAGGGCCCGATACATCGCCCCTGTATCCAGCAGGCGGTAACTGAGCCGCCGGGCCAGCGCGCGCGCGGCCGTGCTCTTGCCGGCGCCGGCCGGGCCGTCGATGGTGATCACCGCCTCGCGCTCCCCTTTCCTCTGCCCGTGACAGCTCATACCTCGCTCACGAGCGACGGTTCCCCCGTGAGGGCGTTGACCGTCTCGGCGAAGCCCGGGAACGACGTCTCGATGCACGCCGTGTCCTCGACGACCGTCTCGCCCTCGGCCACCAGGCCGGCCACGGCCAAGGCCATGGCGAGCCGATGATCGCCGCCGCTTGCCACCCGGGCTCCGCGCAGGCGAGCGCCGCCGTCGATCGCGAGGCCGTCAGGCAGCTCACTCACGCGCACGCCCATCGCGCCGAGACCTCGCGCGAGCATCGCGATGCGGTCCGATTCCTTCACGCGCAGCTCGGCGGCGTCGCGGATCTCGGTGCGGCCCTCCGCCACCGCCGCGACCACGGCGAGCACGGGCACCTCGTCGATCAGCCTCGGGATCAAGGCGCCGGCGATGCGCGTACCACACAGCTCGCTCGTCTCCGCGACGATCGACCCCAACGGCTCGACCGGCTCGCCCGGACACTTCTCCGGCGTCACGAAGAGTCGGGCACCCATCTCGCCCAGGACCTCGAGCAAACCCGTGCGCGTGGGGTTGAGGCCAACGCCGGCGACGGTCACGCGCGAACCGGGGACCACGAGCGCGGCGGCGAGCAGGAAGGCCGCGGACGAAAGATCGCCGGGAACACGGAGCGTGGCGCCGGTGAGCTCCGACGGCGTGATGCGCACCATCCCCTCCGCGGTTTCGACGAG
>JBGPYK010000011.1:0-16940 GCA_041493245.1 Methylomirabilia bacterium
CCCTTGTCAACCGCCATGACGGACGGCCGTCGCGCAAGGGCACCCTGGCCGGGCCAAAGCTCGCACGCCGTCGTGGTCAGATCCGCGCGGGCTCCAGCGTCTCCGCCAGCACGTTCAGCGCCTCGTAGAGATAGTACGTCCCCCAGTTCAGCTCGTGCTGCGTGGCGAGACCGAGGCGGTTGTTGTAACAGCCGTGGGAGAGGATCCCGCGCGGGTCGAGGTAGCCCTCGACGAGCGCGCGCGCCGTCGCCTCGCCGGCCGCCCGATGCGCGAGTCCGGCGTCTCCTGGCACAAGCGCGCCGAGCTTGAACCGCCCACTCGCGATAGCGCGCTTCGCCGGTGGTGTGGGCGGCGAGCCAGCAGAGGCCGTTCCAGAACCCGCCGGTCCAGTCGCCGGCGGGTGACGTCGTCCAGCGCCCCGTGGCGGGGTCGCCGTAGTGCGGGAAGCCTTCCGTGATCGCGGCGCCGGTGGCGTCGATGCGCGCGCGCAGACGCGCGAGGCCTTCCTGGACGAAGGCCGGAGCCATCGTCAGGAGGCGCCGGGGCGGGCGCTCCAGATCGGGCGGAGCTGGCGGTCGAACAGCACGTCCTCGCCCACGCGGAAGTGCGCCAGCTCGCGGTGGTCCATGCCCAGTTGCATCGGGCCGAAGGGGAAGCGGACCATCATCACGCTTTCGAGACCGTCGATGTTGAGGATGTGGCCGACGACGGTGTCCCCGCGGTCCTCGTAGCGCTGCCCGAGCGGCGGGAGCGGGAACTGCAACGCCGGCAGGGTGCAGCCGGCGACGGCCAGGCCCGCCGCGAGCAGCGCGCCGACGGACGCGACGCGGACGACGCGGTCGGTCTTCGCCGGCTCGAAGCGGCCGGTGGTGGCGATCGCCCACAGCACCCGCCACGCGCCGCGCGTGGCCAGCAGCCAGTACGTCTGGCAGCGGAAGATCCCCCAGAACTTCGCCTTCAGCGAGGTGCGCGCGACGTCGACGGGACGCGGAAAGTAGGGCGTGAGCCCCTCGATCAGCTCCTGGGTGACGATGCCGCCGACCCAGATGGTCAGCCCGAGCGAGACCGACGGGAAGGTGATGCCGAGCACGAAGAGCACGGGTTGGTCGGCGAAGCGGTACGCGAGGTGCCAGCCGAGGAACCCGATGACCGGGTAGACGACGGCGGCGATCGGCCATTCCACCACCTTGTTCCCGACGTGGCGGCAGAGCTGAGCGGCGTTGAAGGCGGTCGGGGCCGCGCGCCAGACCCGCCGGAGGAAGCCGACGTCGTCGAGCACGCCCTTGTACCAGCGGGCGTTCTGCCGGACCATCTTGTCCGTCGTCTCCGGCATGTCGTTCAGCTCGAGCATGGGCATCGCCGCGATGAGTACGCCGCGGGCGGCGAGCGCGTAGCCGAGCGTCGAGTCCTCCGTCGCCCCCGACGTCGGGAATCCGCCCAGCGCCCGCAGCGTGTCGAGCCGCACGAACTGGTTGTGACCGAGGCAGATCTGCGAGCGCCGGAAGCAGAACTCGAAGACGGGCCGCGCGACCCGCGCGAGGCCCGGCGATCGGGCGGCGAAGCGCGCGAACAGCGCGATCCGCCGCCGCTCGTTCAGGAGCCGCGCGATCGACACCCGGATGAAGATCGACGACTGCTGGACGGCGCAGACCCGGCCGCGGACGTCGAGGCGATCGACGTTGGCCAGCGAGAGCGTCACCCCCTGATAGGCGAGGCTGCCCCCGGCGAGGACGTCGGCCGCAATCCACCGGTAGGCGTTCCGGTCGGGGACGGAGTCGGCGTCGCTCACGCCCACGTACACCCGCGTCGGGTCGTGGTGGCCGTTGAGGAGCGATCGCAGGAACTCGGGGCGAAGCGCCCAGTTGAGCTGCTGGGCCTTGCGCCCCGGTCCGGGCATGATCTCGAGCGAGAGCATCTTCTGCTGCCATGGCGGCAGCTCGGCGCGGAAGCGCCGCACCAGCTCGGCCGTACTCACCGCCATCGCCGGATGCGGAGACCAGTCCTCTTCCTCTTTGGTCACGACGACGACGTGGAGCTTGCCGTGCGGGTAGCGCGAGCCGAGCAGCGCCCGCAGCGTGTGCGCGACGTCGGGCTCCTCCCAGGCCGGGACGAGGTGCAGGAACACGGGCGCGTCCGCTTCGCGCTCGAGCGCCGCCTCGTCGGGCAGGCGCTCCACCCGCGCGTAGGCGTCCTCGACGAAGCGGCACGTCGTCACCATGCCCTTCCAGTCGATGAGGAGCTTGAAGGCGGCCCGGAAGTTGAAGAACGACGAGATCACGAAGAGGGCGCCCCAGAACCACGTCGACGTCCACAGCGCGTCCACGCTACTGACCCGCCTTGTCCTTGGACGGGAACTTGAGCATCACCTCGCCCTCACGCACCATCCCCTGCTCCTCGCGCGCGATCTTCTCCTGGTACGCGGGGTCGTGGTGGAGCCGCTCGATGACCTGGGTCAACTGCTCGGCCTGCTGACGCAGGATCGCGTTGTCGCGCTGGAGCGTGTCGAGCTGCTCGTGCATGTGGCGCAGGCGGACCACGCCCTGCCAGCCGTAGACCCCGAGCCCGGTGAAGAGGAACAGGCCCAGCACACCGCCGACGACGCGCGCGCTCACCGGGCGACGCGCGTGTAGAGACTGCGTCCGGGGAAGGACGCGGCGTGCCCCAACTCTTCCTCGATGCGCAGGAGCTGGTTGTACTTAGCCGTCCGCTCGCTGCGGGCCACGGAGCCCGTCTTGATCTGCCCGGCGTTGACGGCCACGGCGAGGTCGGCGACGAACGTGTCCTCCGTCTCGCCGGACCGATGCGAGATGATGGTCCCGTAGCCCGCGCGCTTGGCCAGCTCGATGGCCTGCATCGTCTCCGTCAGCGTGCCGACCTGGTTGACCTTCACGAGCACCGCGTTGGCGATGTTGTGCTTGATCGCCTGCTGGATGATGGCGGGGTTGGTCACGAAGATGTCGTCGCCGACGAGCTGCACACGCGCGCCGAGACGCCGCGTGAGCCCTCCCCATCCGCCCCAGTCGTCCTCGCCGAGCCCGTCCTCGATGGAGACGATCGGGTAGCGGCCCAGGAGCGACTCGTAAAACGCGATCATCTCCTCGCTCGTCCGCACCAGGCCCTCGCGCGCGAAGCGATAGGTGCCGCCGGCCTGCGCGAACTCGCTGGCGGCCACGTCGAGGGCCAGGAAGACGTCCTCGCCCGGCCGGTAGCCGGCGCGCTCGATAGCGAGCATGAACAGATCGAGCGCCGCCGTGTTAGAGCCGAGCGCGGGGGCGAAACCGCCCTCGTCGCCCACGCCGGTGGCGAGCCCCTTCTCCTTCAGGAGATCCCGGAGCGTGTGGAAGACCTCCACGCCCATGCGGAGCGCGCTCCCAAAGCTCTCCGCGCCCGCGGGCACCAGCATGAACTCCTGGATGTCGAGGCCGTTGTCGGCGTGGACGCCGCCGTTGAGCACGTTCATGAGGGGCACGGGCAGGAGCCGGGCGCCGACGCCGCCGAGGTAGGCATAGAGCGGCAGGCCGACCTCGTCGGCCGCCGCGCGCGCGACCGCCAGCGAGACGGCCAGGATCGCGTTGGCGCCGAGGGCGGACTTGTTGGGCGTGCCGTCCAGCTCGAGGAGGGCTTGGTCGACCACCGCCTGCTCGGTCGCCTCCATCCCTTCGATCTCGGCGGCGATCGTCTCCTCGACGTTCTTCACCGCGCGCTGGACGCCCTTGCCGCGGTAGCGCTGGCTGTCCCCGTCGCGCAGCTCGACGGCCTCGCGCTTGCCGGTGGACGCGCCCGAGGGGACGGCGGCGCGGCCCCACGCTCCGGAATCGAGCTGCACCTCCGCCTCGACGGTGGGGTAGCCCCGGGAATCGAGGATCTCGCGGGCGAAGACGCCGCTGATGGCCGACACGCTACGACCTCCGCTCCAAGATGTAGTCGGCTAGCGCGCCGAGCGGGACCGCGTCCGGGGCCAGGCCGGCGAGGCCCTGCTTGGCCCGTTCGATGAGACGCCGCGCTTCGGCGCGGGAGGCCTCGATGCCGTGCAGCGCGGGGTACGTGGCCTTCTGCTTGCGCTCGTCGCTGCCCGCGGATTTGCCCAACTCCGCGAGCGTGCCTTCGACATCGAGGATATCATCGACGATCTGAAAGGCGAGCCCGAGGCTCTCCCCCGCCTCGCCGATCGCCGCGACATCCGCCGGCCGCGCGCCTCCCAGCATCGCGCCCACGCGCAGTGACGCGCGGATCAGCGCCGCCGTCTTGTGCAGGTGGATGTACTCCAGCGTCTCCGCCGTGACGGCCTTGCCCTCCGACTCGATGTCCACGACCTGGCCGCCGACCATGCCGCCGGTGCCGGCGGCGGCCGCCACCTCGAGGATCACCTCGCGGATGACCGCGGGATCGCTCACGCGCGCGGCGTTCTCGGCGATGAGGCGGAAGGCGTGGGTGAGGAGCGCATCGCCGGCGAGGATGGCGATGGCTTCGCCGAACACCTTGTGGTTGGTAAGGCGGCCGCGCCGGTAGTCGTCGTCGTCCATGGCGGGCAGGTCGTCGTGGATGAGGGAATACGTGTGGATCAGCTCGAGCGCGCACGCCGTGGGCATGACGGTCGCGGCCTTGCCCCCCACCGCCTCGGCGCCGGCGATGACGAGGATCGGACGGAGGCGCTTCCCGCCGGCCATGACGCTGTAGCGCATGGCGCGATGGACGCTGCTCGGCAGGGCGTCCTCCGGCGGCAGGCAGGCGGCGAGCGCCTCGTCCACGAGTTGGCGCCGCTCGGTGAGATAGGCCACGAGGTCGAAGCCGCTCACGGCTCCTCGTCCGGCTCCCACGCGAAGGGCTTCGGCGTGAGGGCGCCCGTCTCGTCCTTGGCCAGCAGCTCGATACGCCGCTCCGCCTCCGCGAGGTACTTCGCGCAGTGGCGGGCGAGCCCGATGCCCTCCTCGAACACTTTCAGGGAGTCTTCCAGCGACAGGTTGCCGGCCTCGAGCGCGCTCACGATCTGCTCGAGCCGCGTCAGGCCGTCCTCAAACTTGAGGTCGGTCATCACGCTCCTTCGTCCGCTCCACGCGGCATTCGAGCTGGCCGCGGGCCAGCAGGACCTCGACGGTCGCGCCGGCCGCGACCTGGGCGGCGTCGCGCACGATCTCGCCCGCTGGCGTCCTCGTGAGGCTGTAGCCGCGGCCGAGTACGGCCAGCGGCGAGAGGGAATCGAGGCGACCGACGAGAGCACCGAGGCCGTGCTGGGACCGCGCGAGCGCCCGCGCCATCTCGCTCCCCAGCTTCGTGTCCAGATGGTCGAGCCGCTGGCGCCCGCCGGCGAGGCGCGCGAAGGGCCCGGCGCCCCTGAGCCCCGCGGTCGCCACGTCGACCCGGTGCGCGGCGCGCCGCAGCGTCGCCGCGGCGGCGTGACGCAGGCGGCGGAGGGCGTCATCCACGCGGCGCTCGAGATCGCGCAGCGGACGCGCGGGATGGGTGAGGACGCGGCGGCCGGCGAACGAGGCGAGGCGCTCGCGCTCGCGGTCGAGCCGCCGTCCCATGGCGCGCTCGAGCCGGCGGCGCAGGTCCACGAGCGTCTCGACGACGGCCTGCTTCTCGCGCACGACCAGCTCGGCCGCGGCCGACGGCGTGGGGGCCCGCAGGTCGGCGACGAAGTCGGCGATGGTCACGTCCACCTCGTGGCCGACGGCCGAGATCACGGGAACCTTGGAGCCGGCGATCGCGCGGGCGACGGTCTCCTCGTTGAAGGCCCAGAGGTCCTCGAGCGAGCCGCCCCCGCGGCCAACGATGATGACGTCGACGTCGCCCAGGGCGTTGAGGTCCGCGATCCCCGTCGCGATCTCCTGGGCGGCGCCCTCGCCCTGCACGCGCGCCGGCGCGATCACGATGGAGGGTCCCGCGAAGCGCCGGCCGATGATCCTCAGGATGTCGCGGACGGCGGCGCCGCTCGGCGAGGTGACGATCCCGATCCGGCGCGGAAAGGGAGGCAGCGGCCGCTTGCGGCTCTCGGCGAACAGGCCCTCGGCTTCCAATCGCGCTTTGAGCTGCTCGAACGCGAGCTGCAGCGCGCCGAGCCCGCGCGGCTCCAGCAGCTCGACCACCAGCTGGTATTCACCACGCTGGGCGTACACCTCGAGGCTGCCGAAAGCGAGCACGTGCTGGCCGTCGCGCGGCTCGAAGCGCAGCCGGCGCGTGCGGTTCCGGAAGAGCACGGCCCGCAACTGCGCGGCTTCGTCCTTCAGGGTGAAGTACGCGTGGCCGGAGCCGTAGAGCCGGAAGTTCGAGATCTCGCCCTCGACCCACACGGCCGGGAACCGCTCCTCCACGACCGCGCGGAGCTGCGCGGTGAGCTGCGATACCGTCATGACCGCCCGTTCAGCCATTCGCTACGACTCCTGCCGAGCGCCGGCTCCGCCGGCACCCCCACCCCAACCCCTCCCCGCAAGGGGGAGGGGCTCGGATCGAAACGGCGCAGTCATCAGCCGGCGATCTGTCGCTCGGCCACCGACAGCGTGTTCCTCATCAGCATGGCAACCGTCATGGGCCCGATCCCACCCGGCACCGGCGTCACCCCGTGCGCGACCTTCTCGACCGAGGCGAAGTCGACGTCACCGACCAGCTTCCCCGTGTCGAGACGGTTGACCCCGACGTCGATGACCCACGCGCCGGGCTTCACCATGTCGCCCGTGATCACACCGGCGCGACCCGTGGCAACGCAGAGCACGTCGGCGCGCCGCGTGTGCCCGGCCAAATCACGGGTCCGCGTATGGCACATCGTCACCGTCGCATGACGGGCCAGGAGCAACTGGGCCAGCGGCTTGCCGACCAGCCGGGAGCGGCCGATGACGACGGCCTCGGCGCCGTTCAGGGACGCGCCGTAGTGGTCCAGCACCTCGATGCAGCCGGCCGGCGTGCACGGCACGACCGTGGGGTTCCCGGCCAGGAGGTTGCCGAGGTTGGTCGGGGTGAGGCCGTCGACGTCCTTGGCGGGCGAAATCCGCGCCACCGCCTCGTCCTCGTCGAACCCCTTGGGGAGCGGGAGCTGGAGGAGGATGCCGTGGACGGTGGCGTCGGCATTGAGACCGTCGAGGACGTCGAGGACGTCGCGTTGGGCGAGCGTCGCCGCGTAGACGAAGTCGGGTGAGGCGATCCCCAGCGACTCGGCTGTGCGCTTCTTGTTGCGGACGTAGACCCGGGAGGCGGGGTCATCGCCGACCAGGACGACGGCGAGCTTCGGCGTGACGCCGCGCGCGGCGCGCAGGTCGTCAACGCCGCGGCGCACGCCGTCCAGGACCTTCTGGGCGACCGCCTTGCCGTCGAGGATCACGCGGGGATGTTGAGGCGCTGGATCGAGCCGGCGTGCCCCGTTTCGGGGTCCACCGTGATGACGACGCCGCGGAGGGCCGCTGGCCCCTTCGCGGGCTCGAAGCGGATCGGCATCTGGGTGAGGAAGCGCCGGATGATGATGTCCTTGTCCACGCCGATCACGGAGTCCACCGGGCCCGTCATCCCGATGTCGGTGATGAAAGCGGTGCCGCCGGGCAGGATGCGCTCGTCGGCGGTCTGCACGTGCCGGTGGGTGCCGATCACCGCGCTCACGCGCCCGTCGAGGTACCAACCGAGGGCGCCCACCTCCGAGGTGGCCTCCGCGTGCATGTCGACGAGGATGACGGGCGTGTCCCGGCGCAGCTCGGTCAGCACCTCGTCGGCCTTCCGGAACGGGCAATCGATGGGAGTCATGAAGACGCGGCCCATCAGGTTGAGCACGCCCACGCGGTGCGGCCCGGCCTTGACGGTGACGTAGCCCACGCCCGGCGTGCCGACAGGGAAGTTGGCCGGACGCAGGAGGAGGTTCTCCTTACCGATGTACTCCACGATCTCCTTCTTGTCCCAGATGTGGTTGCCGGAGGTCATCACGTCCACGCCCTGGTCGAGGAAGGCGCGCGCGTGCTGGGGTTGCACGCCGAAGCCGCCGGCCGCGTTCTCGACGTTCACCACGGCGAGGTCGATGGCGTGTTCCTGGCGGATCTTCGGCAACAGCTTCTGGAGCGCCAGCCGCCCTGGCTCGCCGAAGATGTCGCCGACCATCAAAATGTTCACTGTAACGGGGTCCGTGAGGCCGGCGTCGACCGTGGGTGGCCTGAGAAAGGTGCGAGTGGCTTCATTTTAACGGGGTCCGTGAGGCCGGCGTCGACCGTGGGTGGCCTGACAAAGGTGCGGGTGGCTTCATTACTTCGCGACCTCGATGGCGCGGGTCTCGCGGATGACGATGACCTTGATGTGGCCGGGGTACTGCATCTCCGCCTCGATGCGCTTGGTGATGTCCTTGGCAAGCTGGTAGGCGTCCAGGTCGGAGATGATGTCGGCCTTGGTCAGGACGCGCAGCTCGCGGCCCGCCTGGATCGCGTAACACATCTCGACCCCGCGGTACGACAGCGCGATCTCCTCGAGCTTGGCCAGGCGCTTGATGTAGGACTCCAGCACATCGCGGCGCGCGCCGGGCCGGGCCGCCGAGATCCCGTCGCCCGCCTCGACCAGCACCGCTTCAATGGTCTGCGGCTCGATGTTCTCGTGCCCGCAGAGCGCGGCGTTGATCACCTCGGGACTCTCGTTGTACTTCGTGAGCACCTGGAGCGACAGCTCGGGGTGGCTTCCCTCCTGCTCGTGAGTCAGCGCCTTGCCGATGTCGTGGAGCAGGCCCATCCGCTTGGCGAGCTTCACGTCGGCCTTGATCTCGGCGGCCATCATCCCGGCCAGCCAGGCGACCTCCTTCGAGTGCTGCAGGCAGTTCTGGCCGTAGGAGGTGCGGAACTTCATCCGCCCCACGAGCTTGACCAGCTCGGGGTGCAGACCGTGGACGCCGACCTCGAAGCAGGCCTTCTCCCCCTCCTCCTTGAGGTGCTGCTCCATCTCCTTCTTGACCTTCTCAACGACCTCCTCGATGCGGGCGGGATGAATGCGGCCGTCGGCGAGCAGCTTCTGCAGCGAGCGCCGTGCGATCTCCCGCCGGTAGGGATCGTAGGCGGAGATGAGCACGGCCTCGGGCGTGTCGTCGACGATGAGGTCGACGCCCGTGTGCAGCTCGAGGGCGCGGATGTTCCGCCCCTCGCGGCCGATGATCCGCCCCTTCATATCGTCGGACGGCAGGTCGACGACGGACACGGAGGTTTCCACCGTGTAGTCGGGGGCCAGCCGCTGGATCGTCGTCGCCAGGATCTCTTTGGCCTTCTCGTGGGCGGTCTCCCGGGCCTGCTCCTCGAGCTTCATTTGGAGCAGCGTCGCCTCGCGGCGCGCCTCCCCCTCCATCTGGGCGAGGAGCTGCCGCTTGGCTTCCTCCGCGGTGAGTCCGGCAACGACCTCGAGCTTCCGCCGCTGCTCCTCGAGCGCGTGGGCCAGCCGGCCTTCCTGCTGCGCCGCCGCGGTCTCGCGCTCGACCAGCGTGCGCTCCTTGGCGGTGTGGGCGCTCAGCCGCCGCTCGCTCTCGTCGAGCTTGCGCGCTAGCTGGTCCTCCTTGAGGAGGACGCGCTGCTCGATCTGCTGCACCCCGCGCTCGCGCCGGCGGACCTCGTCCTCGAATTCGCCGCGGGCCTTGAGGGCCGCCTCCTTGGCTTCGAGGTCGGCCGCCTTCCGCCACGCCTCGGCGTCGCGCTCGCCGGCGGCAATGATCTGCCGCGCGCGCGCGCTCGCGTCGCCGACCTTCTTGTCGCTGATCCACTTGAAGAGGAAAAACCCGAGCACGAAGGCGATGATGACGAGGACGGAATCCAAGACCCAGAATGCTTGCATCATGATCTATCGTCTCCGCGGCTGGGTGTCAGCCGCAAATGACCGTTAGAATTGACAGTATAGGCGGCGGAGTAACGGCGAGTCAAATGCGGGCGGGCGAATCCCCAACGTGGGAGGACCAATCCCCACCTCTGCCGTGTGCCGACGGTGTTTCGAACCTGGTATGCACCAGGTGGGTGCCGCCATGTGAGGGCTTCAGGCTTCCCCTTCTCGGAGGGGCTTGCGCACCACCCTCGGAAACGGCTCCCGTTCTTGATACGAGGTTGAAACTCTCCCCCGGCATCACGCACAGCGCAGGGACTCCTCCTGTGTACCCGCGCCCGGGCCCGACGTCAAGTACCATCGAGGCCATGGAGCGCTGTCTCAGGACGAGGCGGGTGTGACCTTCTCGAGGAGGGTGAGGAGCGCGCCCAGGCGTCCGCCGACGTCACTCTCGCTCCGCGTCTTGTCTTCGCGCTCCCGGAACAGCTCGTCGGTGACGTCGAGGGCCGCCAGCAGCAGCGCGGTGGTCTCGTCCCGCACGCCCGAGCGGCGCAACGTCGCGACCGCATCCTCGAGGTAGCGGACAAGCGACTGCAAGTACTCAGGCGACGCTTCCGTGCGGACGGTGAGCGTCTTCCCGAGAAGCGTCAGCTCCAGGCGCTTAGCTTCAGCCATAGTTGATTAGAACCTTTTTCATCGGCCGGTTACTCGATCTCGAGCTTGGCGATGTCAGCGAGGATGCCGTCGATCTGGCTCAGGACCTGCCGGCGCTCGTCGGTCAGGCGCGCGAGGTCGCGCTTGAGCCGGACGTTCTCCTCGCGCAGCCGCGCCAGTGCCTCCGCGGCCCGCCGCACCGCGTTCTCGAGCTGTCCCAATCGTTCGAGCACCGCGTCGCCCATTCACTCTCCCCGCCATGTGATGTCGAACCGCTCGCTCACCCCGCGCGCCACGCGCTCCTGGATGGCGTTGACCTCGTCGTCCGTCAGCGTCCGATCCTCCGCCTGGAAGGTCAGGCGCCACGCGAGGCTCCGGCGCCCGTCCGGGAAGCGGAACACGTCGAAGAGCGTCAGCCCGCGCAGCAGCGGCCCCGCGCGCTCGCGCATCGCCGCCTCGATCCCGGCCGCTGTGACCTCCGATCCCGCCCCGACACCGAAGCCGACGTCACGCTGCACCGCCGGGTAGCGCGGCAGCGCCTCGTAACGGAGGGGCGCCGGAGGCCAAGCGGCCAGCGCGTCGAGCGACAGCACGGCCGCGAACACCGGCGCGTCGACGTCGAAGGCCTCACGCACGCCGGCAGCGATCTCGCCAAACTCCGCGAGCACGGTCCCGTCCGGGGTCACGAGCGAGCCGTGGCAATCGGCCTCGAAGCCGCTCTGCGCTCCCCCCGCCCGGGTACTCGCCGTGACGCCGAGCGCCTGGAGCGCGTGCTCGGCCAGCCCCTTGGCATCGTAGACGTCGAGGGCCTCGGCCGGGCGGTACCAGGCGGGATCGGCGCGCGTGCCGGCCACCGCGATCGATGCCCATCGCGGCTCCACGGTGCCGGCCTCCGCGCGCTCGTAGGTCTTGCCGATCTCGAAGAGCCGGACGCCCGTCTGCTGGCGCCGGACGTTGAGCGCCACCGCGCCCAGCACGCCCGCGAGTGGATGGTGGCGGAGCAGCGAGGCGTCCTGGCTCAGCGGGTTGAGGAGCGTCAGGACCCCGCGCGGCGCGGGCAAAGCCGCCGCGTGCGTGGGATCGGCGAAGCTGGACGTGATGACCTCGCAGAGTCCGGCACCGACCAGCGCCTGGCGCACGGCCTGCGCCTGCCGCAGGCTCGCGGGCAGCTCCACGCGGCGGACGGTGGTGGGGACGAGCGTCGAGGGGATCCGGTCATAGCCCCAGACGCGGATGACCTCCTCCACGAGGTCGTCCTCGATCGCGAGGTCACGCCGGAAGCTCGGGACCTCGACGTCCAGGTGCGTGCCGCGATCGTCGGTCGGCAGGCCGAGCCCCACGAGGATCCGGCGGGCCTCGGCGGGCGCGGGCGCCACGCCGAGGACGCGCGCCACGCGCTCCATCCGGAGGCGGATGCGGGGACGCGGCCGCGGCTGTGGGTAGACGTCGACCATGCCCCGCGCCACCGTCCCCCCCGCGAGGTCGGCCATGAGCTGGGCCGCCCGCTCGCTGGCATCGACCAGTGCCTCGACGTCGGCGCCCCGCTCGAAGCGGTAGGCCGCGTCGGTCTTGAGCCCGAGCGCCCGCGATGTCCGCCGGATCGAGGCAGGGTTGAACCAGGCGCTCTCGAGCACAACGCGGGTCGTCACCTCGGTGACCTCCGTGTTGGCTCCGCCCATCACGCCGGCCAGCCCGATCGCCCGCTCGGGGTCCGCGATGACCAGCATGGAATCGTCCAGCGCGCGGTCCTGGCCGTCGAGCGTCGTGAAGCGCTCGCCACGGCCCGCGCGCCGCACGACGATGGTCGCGTCACGCACCATCGCGTAGTCGAAAGCGTGGAGCGGATGACCCAGCTCCCAGAGGACGTAGTTCGTGATGTCGACGACGTTGCTGATCGGCCGCAGGCCGACGGCGCGGAGCCGCGCCGCCAGCCATGCGGGTGAGGGCCCCACACGGACGTCGCTGATGACGCGCGCGGTGAAGCGCGCGCAGAGATCGGGGGCCTCGACGCGCACCCGCATGAGGTCGCGCGCGGGGGCGCCCGATTCCTTCACCCCCGCCGCGTGATAGTGGAAGGCCGCGCCCGTGAGCGCGGCCAGCTCGCGCGCCACGCCGACGACCGACAGGCAGTCCGGACGGTTCGGCGTGATCTCCACCTCGAGCACGCTGTCGTCGAGGCCCAGGTGCGTCACGAGGTCGCGGCCGAGCGGCGCGTCGGGCTCGAGGGCGAGGATGCCGCGCTCGTGCTCGTCGCCGAGACCCAGCTCGCGCTCGGAGCAGAGCATCCCCTGCGACTCGACGCCCCGGATCTTCGCCGTCCCGATGCGGCGCACCTCGCCGGCGGCCGCACCGGGCAGCGACGCTCCAGGCGGCGCGAATGCCGCGCGTACGCCGACCGCCGTGTTGGGGGCGCCACAGACCACGGAGAATCGCTCGCGCCCCGTACTCACCCGACAGAGCACGAGCCGGTGCCCACGACTCTCCCCCAGCTCCCGCTCGATCACCTCGATCTCGGCCACCACCACACCCGCCAGCCCGCCCGGCGCCACCGCCGTCACGCTCGCGACCTCGACCCCCGCATTCACCAACCGGTCCGCCGCCTCCGAAGGCGACAACACCAGCGCCACAAACTCCCTCACCCACCCATACAGAATCTTCATCGCGCCGGACTCCGATACGAAGTCCGGGGCCGTTGGAATAGGCCGATCAAAAAGGGCCAGATGCTAGGCGGCGAAGAGCGACGACTGAGGCGTGGCCCTGCCACGTCGCAGGGAGGAGCGAGGAGCCAACGGCGCAGATGGGCCTTTTTCATCGGCCTACGCGAACTGCCTGAGAAACCGCAAGTCGTTTTCGAAAAAAAGCCGGATGTCGTCGATGCCGTACTTGAGCATGGCAATCCGCTCGATCCCCATGCCGAACGCCCAGCCCGTGACCTCTTCGGGGTCGTAGCCGACGTTGCGCAGCACGCGCGGGTGCACCATCCCGGACCCGAGGATCTCGAGCCACCCCGACTGCTTGCAGACCCGGCAGCCCTCGCCGCCGCAGAGGAAGCAGACCACGTCCACCTCGGCGGACGGCTCCGTGAAGGGGAAGAAGGACGGTCGGAAGCGGATCCGGGAGCGGGGCCCGAACATCTCGCGCGCGAACAGCTCGAGGGTCCCTTTGAGGTCGGCCATAGTCACGTGCCGGTCCACGGCCAGCCCCTCGACTTGGGTGAACATCGGCGAGTGCGTGATGTCCGCGTCGCGACGGTAGACCGTCCCCGGGCAGATGATCCGCACGGGCGGCCGCTGGGCCTGCATGGTACGGATCTGGACGGGCGAAGTGTGCGTGCGCAGGAGCCGGTCGCCGGGCAGGAAGAAGGTGTCCTGCATGTCGCGCGCCGGATGATCCGCTGGAAAGTTCAGGGCCTCGAAATTGTAGTAATCCGTCTCGATCTCCGGGCCTTCCGCGACGGAGAAGCCGAGCCCGGCGAAGATCATGACGATCTCGTCGTGGATGCGGGTGAGCGGATGGACCGCCCCCGTCGGCGGGCGCCGGCCCGGGAGAGTGAGGTCGAGGCGCTGCTGCCGGCGCTCGCGCGCCCGCTCCGCGTCCCGGGCCTCCGCGAGCCGCGCGTCCAACAGCGCCTCCAGCTCGCGCTTGGCCTCGTTGGCGGCGGCGCCCACGAGCGGTCGCTCGTCGGGCGGGAGCTTGCCGAGGGAGCGGAGGAGCTGGGTCAACTCGCCCTGCCGCCCGAGGAACCGGACACGGAGCTGCTCCAGCTCCGCGGCCGACCGCGCCGCCACGGCGGCACCGCGCGCCTCTTCGAGGATCGCGTCGACGCGCGGGTGACCCACCGGTCTCAGCGGGGCCTCAGGCGGTCTGGGCCTTGACGGTCTCGGCGAGCTTCGCGAACACCTTGGGGTCGATCACCGCCAGCTCGGCGAGGACCTTGCGGTCGAGCATCACGCCGGCCTTCTTGAGCCCGGCCATGAACACGGAGTACGACAGGCCGGCCAGCCGGCACGCGGCGTTGATCCGCACGATCCAGAGCGCCCGGGCGCGCCGCTTCTTCTGCTTGCGACCGCGATAGGCGAACGCGCCCGCGCGCAGGACCGTCTCGGCCGCTGTGCGGTAGAGTTTCCGTCGGCCGCCGAAGTAGCCCTTGGCTTTCTTGAGGACCTTCTTGCGACGCTGGCGCGTCTTCGCGCCGCCTTTTGCCCGTGGCATGTGATTCGTCCTCCCTCGATGAAATGGGGTCTAGAGGTAAGGCACCAGGACCTTGAGCCGCCGCACGTCGGCCGCGGCCACGACCTGCGCGGCGCGGAGCTTCCGCCGCCGCTTCGGCGACTTCGCCTCGAGCAGGTGGCTCTTCCAGCCCTTGTGCCGCATGAGCTTGCCGGTCCCCGTCTTCTTCAGGCGCTTGGCCGCGCCCCGCTTGGTCCTCATCTTCGGCATCGTCGTCCCTCCCTTCACCAACTCTAGACTAGCTGGTTGCTAAACAACGCCACAGGCTGATCAAAAAGAGCCTGCTAACTGTGAGCCTTCGGGCTCAGCATGATGTGCAGCATGCGCCCTTCCATGCGGGGGTTGTTCTCGGTGACGGCGATGTCGGACACCGCTTCCACCATCTTGTTGAGCATCTTCCACCCCAGCTCGGTGTGGGCCATCTCGCGCCCCTTGAACCGCACCGTGACCTTGGCCTTGTGGCCCTCCTCGAGGAACCGACGCACGTGCTTCAGCTTGAAATCGAAGTCGTGCTTCTCGGTCTTGGGCCCCATTTTCACTTCCTTCACGAGGATCGTCGTCTGCTTCTTCCGCGCTTCCTTCTGGCGCCGCGCCTGGGTGTACTTGTACTTACCAAAGTCCATGATCCGGCAGACGGGCGGCTGCGCCTCGGGCGCCACCTCCACGAGGTCCAGCTCCTGCTGGCGGGCGACCTCCAGGGCCTGCTGGATGGACAGGATCCCGAGCTGCCCGCCATCGGCGTTGACCACGCGCACTTCGCGCACACGGATGCCTTCGTTGATACGGATGTCGCTCTTGGCTTGACTGATAGGCGTTGCTCCTCAGGAAGCGGCGGTGAAGGGCAGGCGCGCCCGGGGCGCGCGGCGGGACCGCTCGCGCGCGGCACCGGCGGCGAGGTGCACGATCACGAGCGGCCCACGGTGAGACCGGCGGAGCGCGAGGCGATCTCGCCCGACAGGTCGGCGAGGACGCGGGCGAGCGGCACGGCCCCGACGTCCTCGCCCGTCCGGTGCCGGAGGCTGACGGTGCCGCTCTGCTTCTCGCGCTCCCCGACCACGAGCATGTACGGCACCTTCCGGATCTGCGCCTCGCGGATGCGGTAGCCGAGCTTCTCGTTGCGGTCGTCCAACTCGGCGCGGACGCGGGCGCCGCGCAGCTGCGTCCAGACCTCCCGCGCGTAGTCGGCGTGCTTCTCGCTGATGGGCAGCACGCGCGCCTGCACGGGCGCCAGCCAGGTCGGGAAGGCCCCCGCGTAGTGTTCGATAAGGATCCCGATGAAGCGCTCGTAGGAGCCGAAGATCGCCCGATGGACCATCACCGGACGCTTGGGCTGGCCGTCACTGTCGATGTAGTCCAGACCGAATCGGTCGGGCTGGGTGAAGTCGACCTGGATCGTGGCGTTCTGCCAGGCGCGCCCCAGAACGTCGTGCACGTCGATGTCGATCTTCGGCCCATAGAAGGCGCCATCGCCGGGGTTGACGTCGTAGGCGAGGCCGTTGGCGCGCAGCGCCTCGTGCAGCGCCCGCTCGGCGGCGTCCCACTGCTCCTGGGAGCCCAGCGACTTCTCGGGGCGCGTCGAGAGCTTGAAGGACGGCTCCAGCGTGAAGACCTTGTACCAATCGCGGACGAGTTCGAGAAGCTGCGTGATCTCCTCGAGGAGCTGGTCCGGGCGGCAAAAAATATGCGCGTCGTCTTGGCTGAACTGCCGGACGCGGAAGAGCCCGGTGAGCGTTCCCGACCGCTCGTTGCGGTGGAGGCGCCCCATGTCGGCAAAGCGGAGCGGCAGGTCACGATAGGAGCGTCGAGCGTGACGGTACACCAGCGTCGCTTCGGGACAGTTCATCGGCTTGAGGCTGTAGAGCTGCTCCTCCACCTCGACCTTGAACATGTTCTCGCTGTAGTGCTCCCAGTGCCCCGACTGCTCCCACAGCCGTTTGTTGACGAGGATGGGCGTCGAGATCTCCTGGTAGCCACGCGCGTCCAACGCCTCGCGCACGAAGCGCTCGAGCTCGCGCATGACGGTCCACCCGTACGGCAACCAGAACGGCGCGCCCGGCGAGACGTCGTGGAACTCGAACAGGTCCAGCTCGCGACCGAGCTTGCGGTGGTCGCGTTTCTTGGCCTCCTCGAGCCGCCACAGATACTGGTCCAGCTCCTCCTGGGTGAGCCAGGCCGTGCCGTAGATCCGCTGGAGCATCGGGTTCTTCTCGTCGCCGCGCCAGTAGGCGCCGGAGGACGAGAGGAGCTTGAACGCCTTGAGGTGCCCCGTGGAGACGACGTGCGGCCCGCGGCACAGGTCGATA
>JBGPYK010000233.1:0-4869 GCA_041493245.1 Methylomirabilia bacterium
CGCCGGGGCGCTCCTCGATACCCTCCCCGGAGGCTGGGAGGGCCTCGGCGCCGCCTACGAAGTGGATGACGCAAGGCTTGCCGAGGGTCCGCGCGAGCGTCTCGAGGCGCCGCGCGACCGATGGCCCCGGCGGCTTGCCGATCACGCACACGACTTCCGTGGCGGGATCGCGCGCGAGGGCGGCGAGCGCGCGCTCCATCATGAGGCCGCCGACGGCGTCGGAGAGATCGCGGCCGCCCACGCCGATCGCGTGGGAGATCCCCTCACCGGCCGCGGCGATGAGGCAGGCGACCTCCTGAAGCCCGGTGCCCGAGGCGGCCGCGATCCCGATCCGGCCGCGCGGGACGGCGTTGGCGAAACCCAGCGGCACGCCGTTGAGGATGGCCGTCCCGCAGTCCGGACCCATCAGAAAGAGATCGCGCGCGATGGCCAGCCGCTTCAGCTCGACCTCCGTCTCGATGGGGACGTTGTCGCTGAAGAGCATGACGTGCAGCCCGGCCGCGAGCGCCTTCCGCGCCTCGGCCCCGGCGTAGAGTCCCGGGACCGAGATGAGCGCCAGCGTCGCGTCGGGCAGGACGCGCAGCGCCGAGTCGAGGCTGCGCGGCCGCGCGGCCGTGTGCCGATCGCCGGGCGCCGGCCGCGCGGTGAGCGCCGTCCTCACCGCGGCCTCGGCGGCGCGCGCGCTCGCCTCGTCGTCCGCGGCCACCGCGATGAGCAGGTCGTTCGGGGAGGCGGCCTCGCCGTCGGGGCCGAGCAGGCCCGCGTCCTTCAGGAGCGCGCGGTTCTGGGGCGTGCCCATCATCGCGGCTGCGCGGCCCACGCCGGGCACGGCTTCGAGGTCCCGGGTGAGCCGCATGAGCGTCACCGAATCGTGGTACGCGCTCTTCCAGACGAAATTCCAGAGCATCTGTTCAACGTCGCCGGCGCGGCAAGGCATTCCGTGGCCGATCGATTATTTCGGAGGGGCGATCCCGTGGGCCTTGATTTTCCGGTAGAGGTGGCTGCGCTCGATCCCGAGCCGTTCCGCCGTGCGCGTCATACTCCACTCGTTCGCCCGCAGCTCGGCCAGGATGTAGGCGCGCTCGAAGTGGTCCCGGGCCTCGCGGAGCGTCCGCTCCCGCGCTTTTCCGGCCTCACTCAAGTGTTCCTTTGGTCGCAGCGGCGCCGGCACGTCCTCGGCCTCGATGACGTCGCGCGGGGCCATGATGACGAGGCGCTCGACCATGTTCCGCAGCTCGCGGACGTTGCCCGGCCAGTCGTAGGCCAGGAAGTACGCGAGGGCCTCGCCCGACAGCGTCTTGATCCGCTTGCCGTTCTCGGCGGAGAAGACGCGGATGAAGTGGTCGACGAGGAGCGGGACGTCCTCCGTGCGCGCACGCAGCGGCGGGACCTCGATGGGGATCACGCTGAGCCGGTAGAAGAGATCCTCCCGGAACCGCCCCTCGCGGATCAGGGCCTGCAGATCGCGGTTGGACGCGGCGATGACCCGGACGTCCACCCTGACGGTGTCCTTGCCGCCCACCCGCTGGAACGACTGCTCCTCCAGCACGCGGAGGACCTTGGCCTGCGTTTTCAGGCTCATGTCGCCGATCTCGTCGAGGAAGATCGTGCCGCCGTCCGCCAGCTCGAAGCGGCCCCGGCGGCGCGAGTGGGCGCCGGTGAAGGCCCCCTTCTCGTGGCCGAACAGCTCCGACTCGATCAGCTCCTCGGGGATGGCCGCGCAGTTCACCTCGACGAAGGCGTGCTCGCCACGGGCGGACAGCGCGTGGACGGCCCGCGCCACCAGCTCCTTGCCGCTGCCGTTGTCGCCGTGGACGAGGACGCGGCCGTTGGTGGGGGCGGCCATGGCGATCTGCTCGCGCAGCACGCGGATGGCCGCGCTCTCGCCGATGATCTGCCAGCGCGCGTCGAGCTTCTCGCGGAGGGTCGCGTTCTCGCTCTCGAGCCGCGTGTGCTCGAGGGCGCGGGTGACGGTGACGAGCGTCTTCTCGAGCGACAGCGGCTTCTCGAGGAAGTCGTAGGCACCCAGGCGCGTGGCCTTCACCGCCGTCTCGATGGTGGCGTGACCGGAGATCATCACGACCGCCATCTCCGGCCGCACGCGCTTGATCTCGGCCAGGGTCTCCAGCCCGTCGAGCCCGGGCATCCAGATGTCGAGGAAGACGACGTCGGGCGCCTCGTCGGCGGCGACGCCGATGGCCTCCGCGCCGCTGCCCACGGCGGTGACCCGGTAGCCCTCGTCCTCCAACACGCCGCGCAGGGCCGACTGGATCGCCGGCTCGTCGTCGACGATCAGAACGTGCTCCCCTGCCATCGGCGGACCTACACCTCCACCGGGGTGACCGACCGCGAGACCGGCAAGTCGAGGATGAAGCGGGTGCCGCGGGGGAGGTTGTCCTCGACCCGGATCGTCCCTCCATGCTCGGCCACGATCTCGTGCACGATGGGCAGCCCCAGGCCCATCCCGTTGGTCTTCGTGGAGAAGTACGGCAGGAAGAGCTTCTCCTTGTCCTCGGCGCTGATGCCGGGCCCGTCGTCGCTGACGATGAGGCGGATCCCGCCCGCGTCGCCCACGGTGATGACCTCCACGTCGACGTTGCCGGTGCCCCCCACCGCCTCCACGGCGTTGTCGACCAAGTTCGAGACCGCGCGCTTGAGGTGATCGGGGTCGACCTCGAGGAGCGGGAGAGACTCGGGGTAGTGCGTCGTCAGCCGCAGCCGGGGGTAGGACTCCCGGTAGAGTCCGGCCACCGAGTCGATGACGGACCGCACGTCGGTCGGGCGCGGGGCGAGCGAGGGCATACGCGCGAAGCGTGAGAATTCGTCCACGAGCCGCTTGAGCCCGTCGACCTCCTGGATGATCGTCTCCGTGCATTCCGTGACGAGCTGCTGGTCCTGTCCGGGGAGGCGGGCGAGCCGCCGCTGGAGCCGCTGGGCCGAGAGCTGAATAGGGGTCAACGGGTTCTTGATCTCGTGCGCGATGCGCTGCGCGACCTCGCGCCAGGCCGCCAGGCGCTGGGCCTTGAGCAGCTCGGTGAGGTCGTCGAACACGAGCACCGCGCCCGCGTATGTGCCATCGGGACTCCGGAGCGCGGTGGCGGAGGCGAGGAGGGAGACGTTGCCGCGGGGCCCGCGCACGTGCAGCTCCTGTTCGACGGTCCCCGTCCGGGCGCGCCGCACGCGCTGCACGAGCATGACGACATCGCGCAGGTCGCCGCCGGCGAAGACCTCCTCCAGCGGGCGCCCGACCGTCGCCGTCCCGTCGAGCCCGAACATGCCGGCGGCCGCCCGGTTCAGGGTGGTCAGCCGGGTCTCGGGATCGAGGGAGACGACCCCGGTCGTGATGGCCTCGAGCACGGTCTCGATGTAGTGCCGCCGGTCTTCCAGCTCGGTGTGCTTGTCCTGCAGGTCCACATACGCTTCCTCCAGCCGTCGCTTGGACTCCGACAGGTCGTCCGTCATGCGGTTGAACGAGACGACCAAGGTCCCGATCTCGTCGTCGGCGCGCGCCTGCACCTTGTAGCTCAGGTTGCCGGCCGCCACATCGCGCATGCCCTCCGCGAGCTGCTCGATGGGCCCCGTGATGCCGCGCGCCAGGTAGAGGCCGAACCAGGTGAAGGAGAAGACGACGATGAGCGTGAGGAGGAGGAAGAGCAGGATGTAGATGCCCTTGATCGGGTTCTTGAGGAGCCGGAGCTGCTTGTACTCCTTGAACGCCTGCGAGATGCCGCGGACCTTCGCCTCCAAGCGCTCGCTCACGTGCGTCCCCACCACCACCGCGCCGGCCACGCGCCGGTCCCCGACGGCCGCCGCGGACGGGCGGCGCATCCACACGGGGACGACGGCCTCGATGAGGTCGCCCGACGGCAGCTCCCGGACCGTCGTCACCTCCTGGCCCGCGAGACCGCGGCGGAGCTGGCCCTCGCCCACATCGCCCGTCGGCACGTCACCCAGGCCCGGGTCCTTCACCTGAACGACCTCCTGCCCGTTGGCCTTCAAGATCGTGATGGTGCTGATCCCGAGCTGCTCCTGCTGCTCGACCAGGTAGGCCGCGAGCACCTCGCGCTTGGCCTCGTCGAGGAGCCCCTCGTGGTCGATGACGCGCGCCAACTGCTGCGCGTGCCGCAGGGCCGTGGCCTCGAGGCTGTGGTAGTAGGTCTGGGCCACTGCCAGGGCTTGGTCGAGGGGGCGCTCCACCTGCGGCTTGAACCAGCCCTCGATCGACTTGTTGATGAAGTTCGAGGCGATGATGAAGATCAGGATCGCCGGGGCCAGGGAGAGGGACAGGAAGGCGAAGACGAGCTTCGCCTTGAACTTCGCCCCGATGACCTGTTGGCGGCGCTCGACCCACAGCTTCACGAGGTTGCGGAAGAGCAGAACGAGGAGCAGCAGGAAGACGATGAGGTTGAGGTTGAAGAGCGCGAAGACGATGATATTGGACGCGACGGGCAGGTCGGGCGTCCGCATCTCGAAGCTGAGCGCCCCCGCGATGGCGAGGACGAGCAGCGTCCCGCTGATGATGACGAGGTTGCGCTTGCGCCGGCTTTGCTCGCTCAGCAGCGGCATGGCCCGTCCTACTGCATCCGCATGAGGGAGCGGTAGTCGGACTGCCGCACGGCCTGCTCGGCCGTCCCCGCCATACGCGACAGGAAGCTGTGCTCGCCGCTGAGCGCGGACTCCGCGCGCACGCGCACGTAGATCACCCCCGACGGGTCCAGCGCCGAGGCCGGCGTCAGCTTGACGGCCTGCACCTCCGAGATCACGCGCTGGACGTCGCGCACCTCGCGCGTCGTGTACGGCGGCCGGGGCTCGCCCTTGGCGAAGGTGATCTTGTACTCCTTCGTCACCACGTTGTAGGTCACGTGCCGC
>JBGPYK010000360.1:0-3728 GCA_041493245.1 Methylomirabilia bacterium
CAAGGTCACGTCGGTGGTGGGGGTGCCCGTCAAGTCCATCGTGCTGTTCGGGAGTGTCGCGCGAGGAGACGTCGGGCCGAGGAGTGACTTGGATCTGCTGTGTCTCGTGAAGGATGCGCGGCAGATCTCGGCAGCGGAACGAGCGCTGGCGGAGCAGGGCGACCGGCTCCGGCGGCGGTTCGGACGACACCTCTCGGTGCTGGTGATGGCCGCTGAAGCCTTTCGCCGTCGCTATCGCCATCGGGAGCATCTGGTGCGTGAGATCGTCGAGACCGGTTGGGTCATCGACGGCGATCCCCTGGCCGAGGTCTTGCGGTAGATGGCGCCCAAGCGGATCCCGAGCCGACCGGAAGACCGGCACGCTCACGCGGCGTATTTGACGAAGGCCGAGGAGTACTTGCGTGCAGCCCTCGACAATCTCACGAGCCGGAGGTGGAACGCGGCGGCCCTCTCGGCGGTTCACGCATCGATCGCTGCCGCCGACGCGGTCGTGATCTTCGAGCAGGGTGTCCGGAGTGCCAGCCCGCGGCACACGGACGTTCTCGACCTGTTGGCCGGGCCGGGCCAGGAGCGGGCGAGCGCGCTGGCGCATCTCCGGCGCGTGCTGTCTCGCAAGAACGTCGTGGAATATGAGAGCCGCCTGTTCACGCAGAAGGAAGCCGAGGAGATCGTCCAGCACGCCGAGCGCTTCCTGGCCTGGGCCCGACCTCGGGTCCGGCCTGCGGGGCCGTAGTGCACTCGCGGGCACGGATTTCGCCGAGCGCGTCGAGGCGAAGGAGGGCTTCGATCCCTTGCCGCATCGTCACCTCGGCGAGACTGCAACCTTGACAACCCACCGCCGCCCGCTCCAGGTCGTTCGATAGTGCCCGTCGCCGTTGCCATCATGGCCAAGGCGCCGACGGCGGGCGCCGTGAAGACGCGGCTCACGCCCGCGCTCACCGCCGTGGACGCGGCGCACCTCTATCGCTGCTTTCTCCTCGACAAGATCGAGCAGGTGCGGACACTCAAGGACGCGCACGCCGCCATCGCGTACACGCCAGCCGAGGCCCGCGGGTTCTTCGAAACGCTGGCCCCGGGCTTCACGCTGCTCCCCCAGCGCGGGCCCGATCTGGGCACGCGGCTCGCCAACGGTCTTGCCGACCTACTTATTCGCGGCTATGCCGGCGCCATCGCCGTCGACAGCGACACGCCCACGCTGCCCACCGCATTCCTCCAGCGGGGTGTCGACCTGCTCGCACGGGCCGCGGTTGACGTCGTCGTGGGACCGAGCGACGACGGCGGCTACTACCTGATCGGCGTCCGCGCGCCTCGGCCCAAGCTGTTCGAGAACATGCCATGGAGCACGCCCGCGGTGCTGCCCGAGACCCTCCGGCGCGCGCGGGCGGCGGGTCTGACGACGGCGTGCCTGCCGGAGTGGTTCGACGTGGACACGGCGGCCGACCTGGAGCGGCTCCGGACCTCGCTCGCGGAAAGAGAGACGGCGGTGCCGGAGCAGACCGCTCGCTTCTTCGCCGAGCGCGGACGATGATGGGGCATCGGAGTCCCCCCGGACATGCAACCGAGGGCCCGGCTGTCTGGTGCGGACGGGCTGGAAATCAGCTCCGACCCAACGGACTCCTCATTGGAGCCGGACAAACGCGGCGACGCTCGGCACCCCGTCCGTGTCCACGATGAAAAGCATGTAGTCAGGTCGTGGTGGGTAGACGACAGCGAGAGGCCCGGGCGCCGCTGGGTGCCGCCTCGCCATCGGACGCGGCCGGGTCCCACACGCAGAGCGGGTCGTCGCCGAGGACGTCGCCGCTTGCGGCGAACGCCCGCGCGCGTGACCCCCCGCAGATCGCGCCGAAGGTACAATGGCCGCAGCGGCCCGAGAAGAGGCGCGGCACGCGCAGGGCCTGGAACAGCGGCGACTCGCGGTACATCGCGAGGGGATCACGCGCGCGGACGTTGCCCGCCACGAGCGGTAGGAACCCGGACGGCGTGACGTCGCCGTTCGCGGCGATGAACATGATGCCGTTGCCGTCGCGGATCCCGAATCCGCGCGCCAGCGGGCTCGTCTGAATCTCGGCGCCCGATGACCCGGTGCCGTGCATGGTCTGGAGCGCCACGCGGCGGTACTGTGGAGCCTCCGTGGTGCTGGCGGTGAACGGCCACCGCCCCGCGTTCCGCGCCAGCCAGCGCAGCGTCTGCTCGCACTGGGTCGGCGTGAGCTGGCGCAACGCGCGCCCGCGCCCGACGCTGATCAGGAAGAAGAGGCTCCAGCGGCTCGCCCCCAGCCGGGCCACGAGCGCGGCCGTCTCCTCGAGGTCGGGCTCCGTCTCGGCGGAGACCAGCGTATTGATCTGGAGCGGGATGCCGGCGCCGACGATGTGCGCGGTGGCCGCCAGGGTCCAGCCGAAGCAGCCGAGGACGCCGCGGAGACCGTCGTGGTGCGCCGCGCTCGGCCCGTCGAGACTGAGCGACATCGCGCTGACGCCGGCCGCTTTCAGTGCGTGACTCATCTCGCGCGAGAGTCCGGGGGTGGCGCTCGGCGCCACGGAGATTCCCAGGCCACGGGCGACTCCGGCGCGGACCAGCTCGATGAGATCCGGACGCTTGAGCGGATCGCCCCCGGTGAAGACGACGTGGGGCCGCGGCGTGCCGGCGGCGGCCAGCGCCGAGAGCACTCGCTCGCATTCGCCTGTGGTCAGCTCGTCGGGCGCGCGCTCGGGGACGGCCTCGGCGCGGCAGTGGCGGCAGGCGAGATCGCAGGCGCGCGTCAGCTCCCAGTAGACCCGCACCGGCGCCCGATCGAACGTGAAGCCGCTCACGTCCGGCGCCCCGCGGGGAGGTAGTCCCGGCGCGGGGGCCCCGTGTAGATCTGCCGGGGCCTCGCGATCTTCTGCTCGGGGTCGCCCAGCATCTCCTGCCACTGGGCGAGCCAACCCGTGGTCCGCGGAATGGCGAAGAGGACGGGGAACATGTCGACGGGCAGGCCCATCGCCTCGTAGATGAGCCCCGAGTAGAAGTCGACGTTCGGGTAGAGCTTGCGCGTGACGAAGTAGTCGTCCTGGAGCGCGATGCGCTCCAGCTCGAGCGCGATGGGCAGGAGCGGGCTCGGGCGCGTCACCGCGAAGACCTCGTCGGCGATCCGCTTGATGATGCGGGCGCGCGGGTCGTAGTTCTTGTAGACGCGGTGGCCGAAGCCCATCAGCTTCGCCTCCCCCGCCTTCACCTGCCGGATGAACTCGCCGATGCGGTCGGTGGACGCGATGGACTTCAGCATGCGCAGCACGGCCTCGTTGGCGCCGCCGTGGAGCGGCCCGTAGAGCGCGGCGGCCGCGGCGGCGGCGGCCGAGTAGGGATCGACGCCGGAGGAGGCGACGCTCCGCATGGCGTTGGTCGAGCAGTTCTGCTCGTGGTCGGCGTGCAGGATGAAGAGCACGTCGAGCGCGCGCTCCAGTGCCGGGTCGGGCTTGTAGCGCAACTCCGACATCCTGAAGAGCATGCTCAGGAAGTTGCCCGGATAGCTCAGCTCGTTGTCCGGGTAGACGTACGGGTGGCCCACGCTGTGCCGGAAGGCGAACGCGGCCAGGGTCGGCACCTTGGCGATCAGCCGGTACATCTGCAGCTCGCGGTGGCCGGGATCGTGATTGAGCCGGGCGTCGGGGTAGAAGCTGCCGAGCGCCGCCACCGACGAGACCAGCATGCTCATCGGGTGCGCGTCGTGATGGAAGCCGTCGATGAAC
>JBGPYK010000458.1:0-3053 GCA_041493245.1 Methylomirabilia bacterium
ACCAGGGCCCGAACGCGTATCTACGCATGCTCGCCGTGGCCCGGCTGTACCTCGACAACTTCGCCCACATCCAGGCCTCGTGGTTCTCCGAGGGCAAGCAGGCGGGCCAGATCGCGTTGCACTTCGGGGCCGACGATTGGGGAGGGACGCTCTTCGAGGAGAACGTCCACCGCGCGGCCGACTACGTCAACCGGATCACGGTGGAAGAAATCGTCACCCTGATCCGGGATGCGGGCTTCACCCCCGCCCAGCGCACGACAACCTACGACATTCTCCAGACCTGCTAGCTTAGCTAGGCGGACCAGGAAATCGAGGAGCGCGCCGGCTTCGCCGGGGCGCTCCGAGCGTTTGGGGGTATGGGGGCCATATCGGGGCCCCCCATGTCCCTAAACCGCGTCGAGCGGAGGGATCGCGGGCAGAAGGCCGCGCCGGTGAGCCTCGGTGAAGAGGCGCTCGAGGGCGGCGCGGCCGTCGGGACCGAGCTCCAGCGTGTAGTTGTTGACGTACATCAGCACGAAGCGGCGGCACGTCTCCTTGTCGATCCCGCGCCCGTAGCGCATCGCGTACTCGAGCGCCTCGTCGACGTTGGCATAGGCCCACGCGATCGAGTCGCGGAGCCCCTGGGAGATCGCGCGATGCATCCCGTCGCCGAGGTCCCGGCGCATGACGTTGACGCCGAGCGGGAGTGGCAGCCGGGTGTCCCGCTGCCACTCCTCACCGAGGTCGAGCACCTTGATGAGCCCCATTTGCGCGTGGGTGATCTGACCTTCGTGGATGAGCAGGCCGAGATCCGCCTGGCCCTCGAGAACGGCGTTCGTGATCTTGTCGAAGGCCACCTCGATCAGCGCCGGCTCCTCCGGCAGATAGAGACGGAGCAGCAGCGACGCCGTGGTGTGACTGCCCGGGATGGCGACCACCTTGTTCGGGATGTCTTTCCGGTCGATGGGCTCGCGAGCGACGAGGATGGGCCCGTACCCTTTACCCATGGAGGCGCCCGGATCCATCAGGCGGTAGCGGTCGGCGACCAGCGCATAGGTCGCGGCGGAGACCGCGGTGACCTCCAGCTCACCCGTCCGCGCGCGGCGGTTCAGCGATTCGATGTCCTCGAGCATGTGCTCGATGAGCACCCCCGCAATATTCACCTTCCCCGCGGTGAGCGCGTAAAACATGAACGCGTCGTCGGGATCAGGGCTATGACCAATCCGAATCGTCTGCATCTCAGCGCTCCTCGCCTGGACTAATCATGAACTCGCATAGGGTAGTCGACCGGTGACACGGCGGGAGGCGGGCGGACGGCGTCCGGGAATCCATTCCCGATTCGCGAGACGACGGAACAGCCGGACAGAGTGGGAATGGCTCGCCGGTGATCGGAGCGGAGACGGCTGTGGTCAGAGGACGCCGTCCGCCCGCCTCCCGCCGTGTCACCGGTCGGCGCGCGCTCCGGGCTGGGCGTCGGTGGCGAACCCGAGTTCAAAGTCGCCGCCACGGATGGCCCGGATGATCGCGTCGCGGTCGCGCGGCGCCTCGACCTCGATCCACGCCCGTCCGAAGTGCGCCGGTTTGTGGGCGTCGTCGGTGGCGATCTTGACCAGCGGGATCTCGTCCGAGTGGTAGAGCGGGCGGTAGTGGCCCGTCTCGGTCACCTCGACGGCGTCGATCGCGAAGCCGTCGCCGCGCAGGATGCGCAGCCGCTCGATGGTGTCCTCGACGCTCAGCTTGTAGCGCGCCGGATGGTTGAGGACGTGGAGCGTCTCGCGGTCGCCAATCACCCGTCCCACGTGCTGGGGAAAGGACTGATAGCTCAGCTCGACGCCCTGGAAGAGCAGGAGCCGCGGCGAGAGCGCGCGCAGGGCCCGCCAGTAGCCGTCGGTGATCAGGTCGTCGTGATCAGTAATGGCGAGAAAGTCGTAGCCGAGCGCCTCGTACTCGGCGATCAGCTCCGTGGGCGACTTGACGCCGTCGGAGAAGCGGGTGTGGGCGTGGAGGTTGCCGCGGAGTCGGGGCACGCTCAGCGGACGGGACGCTTCGAGGGCGGCGGACCGCCCCACTCGAAGGCGAACCCGAGAGCGAAGTACCCCGTCACTTCGCGGCCACCGCTGGCCGGGCTGGCCACCATCACGCTGGGCGACGTCCAGCCGGCGATGCCCATCCGACCCGTGGTGGTCGGAGTCTGGGTGGGTATCGAGAGCGGCGCGATGAACGCGGGATCGTGGTGCACGCGCGGCCCCGGCGGCACGTAGCTCGCGTCGTCGGGCTGGGTGATCTCGTAATGCAGGCCGGGCTCGATGATGCCCTCGGCGCCACGCTCGCGCGTCGGCAGGGGGGCCGTGACTTCGACCTGCTGGGCCGCGGCGACACCGGCGACCAAGCTCGTCAGGAGCAGGGACAGCACGACGAGCAACCCTCTCATATCGTTATTGTACCGCACCGAGTGTCTTGGCTCGGAAAACCTCGCAGGCTGCTGAAAAAGGCCCATCTGCTTCGTTGGCGCCCTTGGCCGCACGCTCAACGTACAGGGAGTACGCCTCGCGTGCGGCCGGCGGGCGCCGCCTCGCATCTGGACCTTTTTGAGCAGCCTGCGGCTGGCTATCGAGGTGGCTCGTAGGGACGATCGGGCAGGCGCGGCTTCTCGCGATCCTCCCGGACGCCCGTCAACCACGCATTGCGATCGGTCAGCTCGAGCGCTTCGATGGCGCCGGGGGCGACGGTAAGCTCGCGGAACCAGTAGGTGACGACGTGGTAGCCCGCGAGCTTGTCGGGCGCAAGGAAGGGACTGGGGGGCCTCACCGGAGGGGGCGCGGCGCTCGGCCGCGGCGGCGGTGTCTTGTTGACGTAGGTGGAGCGGGAGGCGAGGAGGATCCAGGTACCGGCCGGAACGTTGTCGAGCGTGAAGACACCCTCGGCGTCGACCATGGCAGTCCGGGGGAGATCGGCGGCCCCCGCCTCCCACAGACTCTTCTCGTACGCCTCGTGTGAGCGGCGGACCGCGGGAGCGGCATCCCGGTAGGTCTCGACCGAGTCCCGCGCTCCACGCTTGATCGCCTGGAGGCGAA
>JBGPYK010000517.1:0-2652 GCA_041493245.1 Methylomirabilia bacterium
AGCGCGCGGCGGTCCGGGGTGGAGCCGTGATCTCTTTCAGCCTGGCCCGGATCCTGGCCAGCAGCACCGCGTAGGACGACGTCTGGATGATCGTGTTGAACTGCGTGCGGTAGTTGGCGACGAGGCTGACGCCGTCGACGGCGACGTCGTAAATGAGCCAGCGGTCACCCTGCCGATGCAACCGGTAGTCAATCTCGATGTCCGCGCCCTGCTTGGCCTGGATCTTCGTTCTCACTGTCGCCCGGTCGTTCTCGACGGACTCGCCCACGTAGACGACCTTCTCCCCCGCGTACGGTTCGATCCGCAGGATGTACGAGTAGTCAACCAGCTCCTTGAAGAGCGCGATGAACTCGGCACGCTCGGCCTCCGTCCGCGACGCCCAGTGCGGGCCGAGCGCGCGCCGGGCGGCCTCGCCGAAGTCGATGGCCTCGTCCATGACCTCGCGTAGCGCCGCCCGACGTGGCACCGTCATCCCGACGCCGCTCAGCGCCGGGTCCGCGAGGATCGCCGTGACCCGATCGATCGACCGTCGCAGTTGCTCGGTTACAGGACCGCAAGCCGAACACTCAGGTGGCGACATTGCTCGTCACAATGGGGCGGTCCCGCCTCAGGGGTGTGGGGAGGGATCCCACCACTGGGAGGGTGCTTGGACGATAACCTGCTGAATGCTCAGCGTTTCTGTCTGGCATTCGGGATGCATCGTGTTCCAGTGGCTAAGTGTGAGTAGCTCGATCTCACCCAAAGGAAGGATGCATAGCGTCGATGCTGGCCCGGTTGCTGGGATTCTCACGTAGAGCGATGTCGTCACGGCCCTCGCAACAGGGGGACGGCGACGACGTGAGGCGGGCGCGGAAGTGACGGGGCGGCCGCGCCCCCATGTGAGACGACGGCGCCCGGCCCTGGGCCGTCACGCGCGCTCGGGAAGGCCCGAATGTCCCACGTCTCGCGTTTGCGCAATGCTGATGCAGCTCGCGCCCGCGGCGCAATGAGCGCCGCCGCCGAGGAAAGGAAAGGAGATCAGTCATGACACAGGCAATCAAGAAGAGTGACACCCAGATCCATCATGACGTGCTCGAGGAGCTCAAGTGGGACTCCCGCGTCGACGAGACGGAGGTCGGGGTCCAGGTGGACGGCGGCGTTGTCACGCTCACCGGCACAGTGACGAGCTGGGCAAAGCGCTCGGCGGCCCAGGAGGCGACCCGTCGCGTGATCGGCGTCCTCGACGTGGCGGACGATCTCAAGGTGAAGGTGCCGGGCGGGCTCGCGCGCACCGACACCGAGATCGCTCAGGCGGTGCGGCGGGCGCTCGAATGGGACGTGTTCGTCCCCGACGAGAAGATCACGTCCACGGTCACGGACGGCTGGGTCACGCTTGAAGGCACGGTCGAGCGCTGGAGTCAGCGCGACGACGCGGGGCGGGCCGCCCGCAATCTCACGGGTGTGACGAGCGTCGTGAACAAGATCACGGTGAAGCCGGCGCAGCCGGTGGCCGAGGACGTCCGTAAGGCGGTCGAGCAGGCCCTGGAGCGGCGCGCCGAACGCGAGGCCCGGGGGATCCGCGTCGATGTCCGGGACGGCACCGTGACGCTGACGGGGCCGGTCCATTCGTGGGCGGAGCGCAAATCGGTGCTGGCCGCCGCCCGCTTCACTCCCGGTGTCGGCGCCGTCGAGGACCATCTGCGAACGGAGCCGGTCTGAGCCGGTCGTCGGGGAGGTGAACGCCGCGACGCGATAGAGATCCACATCGGGAGCCACGTGGGCTGCCGGATCCGCGTGGGCAGTCACGACGCGCACGGGCGCTGAGCCGCCTGCCGGTCTATCCGGTGGCGGCTCGCGTCCCGTTCCCGACGTGAACGGGCCCAAGGGGCTGTCGATATCCGGGGCGCCGCGGGTTTAAGTCGCTCCAGCAGTCACTCGTCCCGGGAGGTTGTGCTCACGTCCAGCCGGTCTCTGTGGGAGATTCCGTGCCCGACATGAGCGGCCTGCGCGAGAGCATGGTGCGGCACCCGATCGCCGCTCGAGGCGTGAGCGACGATCGGGTGCTCCAGCACGAGCCTGTAAGTTTACCGCGGCCCCGCCGCAGAAGTTTTTGGAGCCAACCGTTTTCGCCCGAGTCGGTCATCGACAGCCCTGTGTTAGGCGACGCCATCGGGTCAGGGGTAGCGCAGCGGCCGGTAACCTGAGCGATGTGAATGCGGTACCAGACCGGCACCAGCGGACGCTCTGTGCCGCGGTGGATCGTTTTGACGCATGCGGGCTCCCACCACATGGCGGTCTGCTTCAGCAGCTTGTAGGCGACTGCGCGCGCGCTCTGCCATTCTGGCATATCAGGCAGCTCCTCGTAGTGACCGAAGATGATGACACTCATCCACTGCTGCGAGTCCACCACCCCGTCCGCTTCGACGCAGACCAGCGGGTTAGCGCGCATCCACTCGATCTTTTGCCCGACCGTGGCAAAGCTATAGAGTGAATCATTGTCGTAGGCGAAATAGAACGGCACGACGTAGGGTTGGGCCCCTTGGGTGCACGCGAGTCTTCCGAGACGCGTGCGGGCCAGCAGGTCCAGACTCGCTTGCCTAGTCAGCTCTTGGATCAACACGACGACCCTCCCGCGTCTCGACCACTAGGTTCTCCGCCCGATACTCGGGCAAA
>JBGPYK010000331.1:0-3934 GCA_041493245.1 Methylomirabilia bacterium
AGCCAGACGATCGCCCCCACGACCGTCGCCACCACCGCCACCGCGCCCATCACCCAGCCTCGAATCATCTCGTCCATCGCTCGTCTCCTCAATCGCCGTGGCAGCCGAGGCAGGTCAGGCCCTCGCCCGCCGCCGGCTTGCGCGCGAGCCACTTCTCCGCCGTCTCAGCATACGCAGAGAACGGGACCTCGGCGACGATGCGCGTGAGATACCCGCGTGACTTGGCGTCGTCGCCGAGGCGTTGCCAGCTCTCGGCAAGCGCACCGAGCAGCTCGCCGCGCGCGTGGGTGGAGAGTCGCGGAAAGATCTCCGTCTGGATCCCGAGTGGTGTCTCGTAGTCGCCGCCCGCCGTCCGGAGCAGCTTGGCGCCCAGCTCGCGATCGCCGACGCCGGCGGCGGCGCGGCTGAGGGTGACGCCGCGCAGGAGCAGCACCACGGTGTCGCGAGGCGCGATGGCGGCGGCCTCATTCATCTCCCTGAGCCCCCGCTCGAATAGCTCGCCGGCCGCGGCGAGTTCTCCGCGCCGGAAGGCCTGCCCCGAAAGGACGCTGAGACCGGAGCCGTGGAAGACGAGCGCCTGCGCGTGCCGCGGGTCCTTCGCCAACTCGTCCTCGCAGCGCTTCATCACCTTCTCGAGCCGCGCCGTGTCTCCGCGAAGCCCCGCGAAGAAATCGTCGCGGACGACGTGGTCGAAGCGCATCGGCGGCGCCTGGCCGAGCGCAGGCAGAACACTGGAACCCGCGACCACGACGAAGAGCCCGATGACCGTGAGTGCGATGGCTTTCATGGTGTCCCCTCCCGCGTGGAGGATGCCGGCGTCCGGGCCGGCGCGCGCGCGGAATCGTCCCGGAGGCCGCCGGACGGGAATGAGAGGCGGGAATCGTCCGCTGAGCGGCATGCGTGCTTCGAGCGGCGGGTACAATAACCGGGATGCCCGAGTTCCTGCCCTTCGTCCGCCGCTGGTTCGACGAGACGTTCAGCGAGGCGACGCTGCCACAGCGTCAGGGCTGGGAGGCCATCGCCTCGGGGCGGGACACGCTGATCGTCGCACCGACGGGGTCCGGTAAGACCCTCGCCGCGTTCCTCTGGGCCCTCGACCACCTGCACCGCCTCGGCCTCGAGCGCCGGCTGGAAGACCGCGTTTACGTCGTCTACGTCTCGCCCCTGCGCGCGCTGAACAACGACGTCGAGAAGAACCTCAGGGCGCCGCTCGCCGGCATCCGGGCCGCGGCCGCCGCCGACGGCCTCGCGCCGCCCGAGGTGCGCGTGGCCGTCCGCACGGGCGACACGCTGGCGGCCGCGCGGCAGGCGATGACGCGCCGGCCCCCGCACATCCTGATCACGACGCCCGAGTCGCTCTACATCCTGCTCACCAGCGCGGGCTTCCGCCCCGCGCTGGCCGGCGCGCGCTTCGTGATCGTCGACGAGGTCCACGCCGTCATGGGCAGCAAACGTGGCGCCCACCTGGCGCTGTCGCTGGAGCGACTCCAGGCGCTCGTCGAGGAACGCGAGCCCGGAGCACGACCGCAACGGATCGGCTGCTCGGCGACCGTGAGCCCGGTGGACGACGCCCTCGCCTTCCTCACAGGGGCGACGGGGCGCGATCCTGTCGCCATCGACGCTGGCTTCACAAGGGAGCTCGATATCCAGGTCGTGGCGCCCGTCGACGACTTCCTCACCTCGTCGAGCGACACGATCTGGGACGCCACCCTGCAGCAGATCGCCGAGCTGGTGGAGGCTCACCGCACGACGCTCGTCTTCGCCCAGAGCCGGCGCTCGGCCGAGCGGTTGGCCCGCGATCTCAACGACCGCATCCCCGGCGGGCGGGTCGCGGCCCACCACGGCTCGCTGTCGCGCCGGGCTCGCCTCGAGGCCGAGAATCGTCTCAAGGACGGCGAGCTGAAGGCACTAGTCGCGACGTCGTCGCTCGAGCTGGGGATCGACGTCGGGGCCATCGACCTCGTCGTCCAGCTCCAGTCCCCGCGAAACATCGCCGCCGCGCTCCAGCGCGTGGGCCGCGCCGGCCACTTGCTCTCGCGCGTGTCGAAGGGGCGGATCGTCGTGACCAAGGGCGAGGAGCTGATCGAGGCCGCCGCCGTGGTGCGCTCGATCGGCGCGCGCCAGCTCGACGGGATCGCGACGCCCGAGGCGCCGCTCGACGTGCTCGCCCAGCAGATCGTTGCCGCCGTCGCCGCCGAATCCATTGCCGTCGACGACCTGTACGCCCGCTTCAGGAACGCGGCGTCTTATCACACGCTCTCGCGCGAGGACTTCGTGGCCGTGGTCCGCGCGGTCGCCGAGCCGCTGCCCGCCGAGGTCAAGGGCGCGTCGCCCCGCATCCTGTGGGACCGCGTGAACGATCGCCTGCACGCCCGGCGCGGGAGCCGATTCCTGGCGCTGACCTCGGGCGGCACGATCCCCGATGCCGGGCTCTACGACGTCTTCGTGGCGGACACCGACCTCAAGGTCGGGACGCTCGACGAGGAGTTCGTCACCGAGAGCCTGCCCGGCGACGTCTTCCTGCTCGGCTCGAACGCGTGGAAGATCCTCAAGGTCCGCGCCGACCGCGTGCTCGTCGAGGACGCGCGCGGCATGTCGCCCACGATCCCCTTCTGGAAGGGCGAGCACCCGTCGCGCTCGTACGACCTCGGCGTGGCCGTCGGGCGCCTGCGCCGGGACGCGGCCGAGCGGCTCGACACCCCTGACTTCGCGGAGTGGGCGCGGCGCGAGTGCGGACTCGACGCGCGCGCTGCCACCGCGATGCGCGCCTGGCTCGTGAAGGCGGGCGAGGTTCTGGACGGCGTCCCCGACGATCAGGGAATTGTGGTCGAGTCGTTCGCCGACGAGATGGGCGGCCGCCACGCCATGATCCACTCGGTCTTCGGCATGCGGGTGAACGGGGCCTGGGGCATGGTGCTCAAGGAAAAGGTGCGGCGGGCCTTCGGCCTCGTCGCGGAGGCGGCCCACGTGGACGACGGGATCCTGCTCTCGTTTGCTCCTGGTCAAGTACCGCCCGCTCCCGAGCGCCTCGTCACGCTCGTCGCGCCGGAGGAGGTCGACGCGCTGCTCGGCCGCGCCCTCATCGGCTCGCCGCTCTTCGCCACGCGCTTCCGCCACTGCGCGCTGCGGGCGCTCTACATCCCGCGCATGTACATGGGCCAGCGCACGCCCGCGTACCTGCAGCGCCTCAAGGCCGACGCGCTGCTCGAGGCGGTAGGCGGCCAGGCAGAATTCCCGCTCGTCGCCGAGACGCTGCGCGAGTGCTTCAACGACGCCCTCGACGTGCCCCGGCTCAAGCGCCTGCTCACCCGCCTGCACGACGGCGAGATGTGGACACGCCACGTCGACACGCCGCTCCCCTCCCCCTTCGTCTATCCCCTGCTCCTCGCGTGGGACTGGGCGTACCTCGACGCCGGTCACGCCGAGGAGCGGCGGAGCGACGCGGTCTCGATGCGCAAGGCGTGGAGCGTGGCGTCCGGGCCGGTACGGCCGGACATCGTCGCCGCCGTGGAGGCCGAGCTGCAGCGGACGGCGCCCGACCGGCGGGCGCGCGACGCCAACGAGCTGGCCGCAATCCTCGACGACCTGGGAGACCTCACGCTCGCCGAGATCGCCGAGCGGGTCGCCGGCGACGCCGGCGCTCTCATCGCGTCGCTCAGTGACGAGCGCCGGATCGTGGAGGTCGAGCTTGACGTTCCCGGCGCGCGGGGCAAACGGGCGTGGATCCCGACGACCGACGCCGCACTCTACGCCGGGCTCGCCACCGACGCGGGGCTCGAGCGCGTCGCGCTGAGGCTCCTCCGCACCCGTGGTCCGGTCACGGCGGCGTGGGTGGCCGAGCGCTACGGCCTGCCGCCCGCGGAGGTCGCGGCGGCGCTGGAGCGGCTCGTCGCTCGGGGCGTCGTGCGCCAGGGCGCGTTCCTCGAGGACGTCC
>JBGPYK010000286.1:0-4271 GCA_041493245.1 Methylomirabilia bacterium
CAACCCGGTGCTTAGGGTGGAAGTTCCCGGTAACGCTGTAATCACATGTGACCGCGGGGGAGACACGTGGGAGAACGAGCCGTTCCACACGTTCGGAAGTTCCTAGGGCAGCGCCTGCGCGAGCTGCGGAAGCAACGCGGCCACAGCCAGGAGCGGTTGGGTGATCGGTCGTCGCTCAGCGGCAAGTTCATCGGCGAAGTCGAGCGCGGCGAGAAGTCGATCTCGATCGACAGCCTCTACCGGGTGTCCGTGGCCCTCGAGGTGCCGCTCAAGCAGCTCACCGACGTCCGGCCGGGCAAGCGCGCCGTGGTGCCGAGCGAGGACGCCGAGAAGATCTTCGCGCTCGTCTCGGGCAAGCACCGGCCGGTCGACGTGCGCCGGGCGTACGAGGTGCTCCGGGCGATGCTCGGCGACGGATAAGCCCTCACCCCGACGATGGATCAGGTCTGGCTGTGGATGCAGGCCGCCATCACGCGGCTCGAAGCGATGCCGGCGGCGGAGCGGGTCTGGCTGTCCGTCGGCCTGCTCGGTCAGGCGATGTTCTCGGCGCGCTTCCTCATCCAGTGGATCGCCTCCGAGCGGCGCAAGGAGAGTGTCGTGCCCCGGCCCTTCTGGTACTTTTCCATCGCGGGCGGCCTGACGCTGCTGGCCTACGCCATCTCCATCCGGGATCCCGTCTTCATCCTCGGGCAAAGCACCGGCGTGTTCATCTATGCCCGCAACCTCTACTTCATCCATCGCCAGCCGGCCCGCACCGCCCACGCCTGAACGCGGTGCTAGAATGACGCACATTCCCCCTCGTCGAGGTGAACCATGGCTGTGTCGCTGAACTGGGGTCGATGCCACTCGCGTGCGGTGCTCATGATCCCCGGCCCGACGGAGCTGCCGTACCCCGTCATCCAGGCGCTCAACCAGCCCCCGACGATCCAGTACGACCACACGTTCGACGAGGGGGTCCTGGAGCCGACGACCCGGGGACTCCGTGAGGTTTTCCAGACGCGTCATGAAGTGATCCTCCTCCCGGGCTCGGGCCGCACGGCGTTGGAGGCGGGCGCGCTGTCCGTCATCGAGCCGGGCGAGCGCGTGCTCGTCGTCGGCGCCGGCCAATTCGGCCTCCTCATGCGCGAGATCATGGGCCGGGTGGGCGCGGACGTCAGCGAGCTGCCCGTCGAGTTGGGCCGCCCGCTCGACCTCGGGCGCCTCGAAGCGGAGGCCCGGCGGCTCTCGCCCAAGGCGATCACCCTCGTGCACAACGAGACCTCGACGGGGACGACCTACCCGGCGGCCGAGGTCGGCCGCATCGCCCGCAGCGTGGGTGCGCTCTTCCTGCTCGATACCGTGTCGTCGCTGGCCGGCATCGACGTGAGGACGGACGAGTGGGGCGTGGACCTCTGCATGACGGGATCGCAGAAGTGCCTGGCCGCCCCCCTCGGCCTGGCCCTCGTGTCGGTGGGCCCGCGGGCGTGGGAGGCGATGGAGCGGCGGAAGGCGAAGGCCGGGAGCTACGTGTATGACCTGCTGCGCTGGAAGGAGCTATGGATCCCGGAATCGCGGGGCGGCAAGGTCAAGGACGGGGCGCCGCGCCGGCAACCGGTGTCGATCCCTACGCACCTCACCGCCGCGATGAGCGTCGCCGTCCGGCTCGTGCTCGAGGAGGGCCTGCCCCATCGCTTCCGGCGCCACGAGGTCGCAGCCGCAGCGCTCCGCGCCGGGTTGCAGGCAATGCAGCTCGAGATGTTCCCCGATGCGTCGCTCTGGTCGAACACCGTCTCGTGCGTGCGCGTGCCCAAGGACGTGGCCCCCGACGCCGTCGTGACCCGCATGCGCGACCAGTACGGCATCCTCATCGGTACCGGGCTGGCGGAGATCCGCACCACGACCCTGCGCATCGGGACTATGGGCCTCACCGCGAGCCCTCCGTACATCCTGCCCACGCTGAGCGCGCTCGAGCTGGTGCTCCGGGACCTCGGCTTCAAGTGCGAGACGGGCGCCGGCGTCGCCGCCGCTCAGAAGACCTTCGCCGACGCTGCGTGAGCCGCGCCGCGCCCGTCAGCATCTCAGTTCCTGACGACTTTCCCTCGGTCTTCGAGGGCACCCCCGCACACGAGCGCGCCAAGGCGCTCGGCGAGACGCGCGTCTACGCCGCGCGGGGCGCCGACGACGAGGCGGAGCTGATCCGGCGGATCGATCGCGCGCGGATCGCCATCAACATCCGGGCTCACGCCCGCTTCACGGAGGGCGTCTTCGCGGCGTGCCGCTATCTCAAGCTCGTCTCCATCTGGGGCACGGGCACGGACAACGTCGACCTCGACGCGGCTGGCCGCCACGGCGTGACCGTGACCAACACCCCGGACGTCAACGCGTTCGCCGTCGCCGAGCACACGCTGGCGCTCATGCTTACGCTGGCGCGCCGCATCCCGCGCCTCGACCGCGAGATGCGCCAGGGCCAGTGGCCGCGCGAGTTGCTCACCCAGCTCCTCGGCAAGACGGTCGGGGTCTTCGGGATCGGTACGATCGGCGCGCGCGTCGTGGCGTTGACGAAGGCGATCGGTATGCACCCGCTCACCTGGAGCTTGCGGGGCGAGTCCGAGCGGGCGGCGGCCCTGGGGGCGCGCGCGGCGTCGAAGGAGGAAATCCTCCGCGAGGCGGACGTGGTGACCCTCCACCTGCGGCTCGTGCCGGAAACACGGGGCTTCCTCGGCCGGCGGGAGCTGTCGATGATGAAGCGGACGGCGCTGCTCGTGAACACCGCGCGCGGGGCCCTCGTCGAGCGCGAGGCCCTGCTCGACGCCCTCACGCAGGGGAAGATCGCCGGCGCGGCGCTCGACGTCTTCCACGACGAGCCGCTCAAGGCCGGCGACCCGCTCTTCGACCTCGACACCGTCGTGCTCTCGCCCCACAACGCCGGCCAGACGCCGGAAGTCATCCGCGACGGGCTGATGCGCGCCGTCCAGAACGTCGAGAACTTCCTCGCGGGCCAGCCGACCGACGTGGTGGTAGCGCCGATCAAGTAGCCCGCCCCTGCCCCCGGCAATCGCTCTGGCGGTCGCACCGATCGACGGGAGCGCCGGACGGTCAATGCCTCTTTGCTTCTGGGATCAGTGCGGCTGGGTGGCTTCCAGGTAGCGCTCGGCTTCGAGCGCGGCCATGCAGCCCATGCCGGCGGCGGTCACGGCTTGGCGCCACACGTGATCCTGCACGTCGCCGGCGGCGAAGACGCCGGGGACGGAGGTCTGCGTGGTCCCGGGCACCACCTTGATGTACTCGTTGGGCAGCAACGCGATCTGCCCGCGGAAGATCCCGGTGTTGGGCTGGTGGCCGATGGCGACGAAGAGGCCGTCGACCGAGCGCTCCCCGACCCGGCCCGTCGTGAGGTCGCGCAGACGGACGGCCATGACTTTCCCGCGCTCGGCGTCGAGGACCTCGTCCACGGCGCTGTTCCAGACGAAGGTAATCTTTGGGTTGGCGCGGGCTCGCTCTTGCATGATCTTCGAGGCCCGCAGGGTGCCGCGCCGGTGGACGACCGTGACGGAGCGCCCGAGGCGCGAGAGATAGAGCGCCTCCTCCATCGCCGCGTCGCCGCCCCCCACGACCATGATGTCCTGGTCCTTGAAGAAGAAGCCGTCGCAGGTGGCACAGGTCGACACCCCGCGGCCCATCAGCTTCGTCTCGGACGGCAGGCCGAGCAGCTTGGCCGAGGCGCCGGTGGCGATGATGACCGTGTCCGCCTCGTAGACGGTGTCCTCGGTGCGCACGACGAGGGGGCGCCGAGAGAAGTCAACGGCGATGACGTCCTCGGCGACCATGCCGGTGCCGAAGCGCTCGGCCTGCTTACGCAGGGTCTCCATCAGCTCGGGGCCCATGATCCCGTCCACGAAGCCGGGATAGTTCTCGACGAGCGTGGTGAGCGTGAGCTGCCCGCCGGATTGCACCCCGGTGATCATGAGCGGCGCCAGGTTCGCGCGCGCCGCATAGATGGCGGCCGTGTACCCGGCCGGCCCGGACCCGATGATGATCACCTTCCGTGGCGTCATGGAGTCTCCTCGATCATTTCACCGCGCGCCTCAGGACGCTCGCGCCTGCGGCATCTCGGCCGTCCTTCGGCTCGCACTCCCTCGATCATTTCACCGCTACGCCTCGGCCGTCGAACGGCCTCGGCTCGCACGACATTAAGATGCATCGCGCGAACCATCCGATGCGCCGGGGCGCTACCGCGGCGCGGCCAGGATCGCGCGCAGGTCGGCGAGATCCCGTAGCTCGTACTCGGGAGG
>JBGPYK010000566.1:0-2373 GCA_041493245.1 Methylomirabilia bacterium
CGCCGGCTGCGCCGTGATCATCAGCCACGACCGCTGGTTCCTCGACCGTATCGCCACCCATATGCTGGCCTTCGAGGACGAGGGCCGCGTGGTGTGGTTCGAGGGCAACTACGCCGACTACGAGGCGGACCGCAAGCGGCGGATGGGCGCCGAGGCCGAGCGCCCGCACCGTCTCCGCTACAAGCGCCTGCGCACGGCCTAACTCGCCGTCACCTGCGCGGGCGGGTGCAGATGACGAGAGCGTTCTCGCCTTCGCGCCGGACGCGGCGGACGCGGACCTCCTCGAACCGCGCGCGCATCGCCTCGGTCAGCGCGACGGCGTCCGCGCGGCGGTGACGGTTGAGCACGAGGGCACCGGCGGGTAAGACGCGTCCGGCCAGGGCCTGCGCCAGCGGCAGGGCCCGCTCGGGCTCCTCGGCGTACGCCGCATCCTCCATGATGAAGTCGAAGCGCCGGTCGCTGGCCGCCAGGCTCTGCACGGCGACCTCGGCCTCGGCGCAGAGGAACTCGAGCCCGCCGATCTTGCCCAGCCCGAACCAGTCGCGCGCCACTCGGAGGATGGCCGAGTCGTGCTCGATCGCGGTGATGCGCCGTGGCCGCGCCAGGCGACGCAGCAGGTGGACCTGGGTGCCGCCGCCGAGGCCGACCAGCAGCACCGACGGCCGTGGCGGCAGCTCAACGGCCGCCAGCGCGAGCCACCAGTATTCCTTCTGCACGCGTGTCCAGTTCCCGTCGAGCGGATAGACCGACAGCGTATCGCCCCGGACCACGAGACGACGCTCCACGTCGTCCTCGATCACGCGAATGCGCCCCGACAGCTCCGACTCCACCTCGAACACAGTCCGGCTCCGCCGCCCCCCCCCCCTCCGCCGGTCGCGCGTCCGTGGGCTGGTCAGACGAGGGACCTTTATCGCGGCTGCATCCGGATCGCGCCGTCGAGCCGGATGGTCTCGGCGTTCAGCATGACGTTCTCGACGACGTGCACGACGAGCGCGGCATACTCCTCCGGCCGCCCCAGGCGGGGGGGGAAGGGGACCTGCTTGCCGAGCGAGATGCGCGCGGACTCGGGCAGCGTGGCGAGGAGCGGGGTATCGAAGAGGCCCGGCGCGATGGTCACGACGCGGATCCCTAGCTCCGCGAGGTCGCGCGCGATCGGCAGCGTCATGCCCACGATGCCGCCCTTCGAGGCCGAGTAGGCGGCCTGGCCGATCTGCCCGTCGAAAGCGGCGACGGAGGCCGTGTTCACGATGACCCCGCGCTCGCCATCGGCGCTCGGGGTGTTCCGGGCCATCGCGGCGGCGGTCAGCCGGATGCAGTTGAACGTCCCGATGAGGTTGACCTGGATGACCCGCGAGAAGTCCTCGAGCTTCGCGGGTCCCGACCGGCCGACCGTTTTCATCGCGGTGCCGATGCCGGCACAGTTGACGAGCACGTTGACGCCGCCGAAGCGCGCCCGCACCTGTTCGACGGCCTCGCCCACCTGGTCGCCGCTCGTCACGTCCGCCGGTGTGAAGATCGCGCGCTCGCCGAAGCCGCGCGCCACCTCCGCGCCCGCGGAGCCGGGCAGGTCGAGAAGCGCGACGCGTCCGCCGGCGGCGACCATCCGCGCCGCGGTGGCGCGGCCCAACCCCGAAGCGCCCCCGGTGACGACGGCGTTGACCTTGGACAGTTCCATGGACGCTCCTCCTTCGCGGCTCCGGCATTCTAGCCGATGCAGAAACAGTTTTCCTGCCCGCCCCGGGGGTAATGCGTATGGCGAAGCAAATTGGCCCAGTACCCGAAAAATCCGGTTATGCTTGACATGAGTTCCATGCGCACCGGCCACGTTCCCGCGAGATCCCGCAAGATCCTCTGCGTTTTCCCCCGGTACGCGCCGTCCTTCGGCACCTTCCAGAACTCGTATTCGCTCTTCGGTGGCCGCATCAGGGGCTTCATGCCGCCGCAGGGGCTCCTGGTCGTCGTGGCGTTCCTCCCCGCGCCCTGGGACGTCCGGTTCGTCGACGAGAACCTGGGTCCCGCCGCGGAGGCCGACTTCCGCTGGGCGGACGCCGTGTTCGTGTCCGGGATGCACGTCCAGCGCCCGCAGATCCAGGACGTGATCCGCCGCGCCCACGCCTGCGATCGCGTCGTGGTGCTTGGCGGGCCGTCCGTGTCCGGCTGCCCCGAGTACTACCCCGACGCCGACATCCTGCACCTGGGCGAGCTGGGCGACGCCACCGACGCGGTGATCCAGCACCTCGACACCCACGACGGCCGCCCCGCGGCCCAGCTCAGGTTCGAGACCTCGGAGCGGCTGCCGCTCGCGGACTTCCCGTCACCGGCCTATCGGCTCGTCCCGTTGCGCCAATACTTCATCGCCAGCATCCAGTTCTC
>JBGPYK010000088.1:0-7745 GCA_041493245.1 Methylomirabilia bacterium
AGCGCCCGCCTGGGCAAGTCCGAGGCGGCCGCGGTCGCGTCCCTGGGCATGCTGGGCTTCGCCCGCGCGCTGTCGCCGCCCCACACGGCGTTCGACGGTGACACCCTCTTCGTGCTCTCCACCGGCGACGTCCCCGCCGACGTCACCGCGCTCGGCCTCGCCGCCGCCGACGCCGTTGCCGCCGCCATCGTCAACGGCATCCGCGCCGCGACCTCCCTCCCGGGCCTCCCCGCCGCCCGGGACCTCTCCTGACGCTTCGACGCCCCTCGGCGCGAGGGGCTCGAACTGCCCGCCTGACCTCCTCAGTCGCTGGCGCCCGACACCGCTCCGTGGCGCCTCGGCACCACCCTGACCGTGTTATCTTCGGTCCGTGATCCGACGCTTTGCCGTCAGTGGATACAAGAGCCTGAAGCGCGTCGAGCTTCACGCCCTGACCCGTCTTGTCCTGTTGTATGGACCGAACGCATCCGGAAAGAGCAACCTTCTCGACGCTCTTGACCTCCTCGGTTACCTGGCACGCGAAGATACCCTGGCTGCAGCATTTCAGCGCCACCGCGGCAATCGGCTGGGCCGCCCCCTACCCGTCCGCTGGTTTTTTCACGGTCCCGCGGATCCAGGCGACAGCATCAAGGAAATATCCTTCTCCGTCGATCTTGATCTCCATCAACCGATTCGTGACGCCCTCAACGCTGAACTCATGGAACGCGAGAAGAGCCAACAGCTCCAGCGGTCGTATACGAGAGTCACCAGATCGCAGCTTCGCTACCAGCTCGCTCTGCAATACCGCCCCCACGACCGCGCGCTTGAGGTCATTCGAGAATCCCTTGCGCCGATCACGCAGACAGGAGAAGAGCGAGCCGGAGAAGTGCCTTACATCAAGTACGAGTCGAAGGACAACCGCGCCAGCGTCAAGTTGGAGCGGCAGGCACATCCCCGATATTTTCCTCTGCCGAGACAGCGAACCTTGCTATCGGAGATCGCGGACTCGGTAAACCATCCACACCTCGTCGCCGTGGCTCGCGAACTTGCATCCATCCGCGTGTACTACGCCGAGCCAACGCGCATGCGGGGAGAAGTCAGCGACGTACGCGCTGAGGACCCGGGTCCGCACGGCGAAGCACTCGCATCGTTCTACTACTGGCTCGAACACAATCACGAAATTCGCTACAAGAATCTCTTGCATAATCTCGCCGACTTGGTTCCTGGTCTCGAGACGATCGATGTTAAGGAAGGCGGCGAGGGGTTTCTCGAGCTGTGGGTGGAAGAAGCAAATAGAGGTCGCTTCCACGCTTCCATGATCTCTGAAGGAACGCTTCGGTTGCTCTGCCTCCTCGGTATCGCCGCTGCGCCCAAACCCCCTGCCGTCGTTGGCTACGAAGAGCCTGAGAACGGCGTCAATCCTGCTCGCCTGGCTGAGATTCGCAAGATCTTCGAACAAGCAGCATCACGCGCCGGCGGTTCTCAATTCTTTTTGACTTCGCACTCACCGGAACTGCTGAACCTCTTTGAAGGGCTCCCGGATGTCACATTACTTCGCTGCGAGCAGGATAAGGACGGAAGTCGCTACACGGCGGAGGACGATCTGCCCCTCTTTCGGCGCGTCGAGCGTGATGCAAGCCTCAGAGACGCGCCGGGTAAAACGGGGTTGGGCACACGAGCCGCGCGTGGCGACCTCGGCTAGCATCGAATTGCTGGGCATTTTTGAAGACGGACCCCAACGGGATTTTGTCAGTACGCTGATCGAAGTGATCGGATCCGCGGAGGGGTACAGGATAACTGTTGAGCCCCGACTCACGGCCGGCTGCAGATTCGACTACCTGAAAGAGCATTTTGATTTATCTCCGAGCTTCGCCGGCGTTGTCGTAGGCGTGGATGGTGCTGGTCTTCCACGTGCCAAGAAACTTGCCGCCCTAGAACGGGGGTGCCCTCCTCCACCCTCGTGCCTCTGGGCGATAGCCGAGCCCTCAGTTGAAGAGTGGATGATGGCGGACGTTGAAGCATTGCCAGCGGCCCTCAAGGAATTGTTCGGAGCAAAAAACGTATCTAACACCTCGCGGCCTGGACGAGCGAAAGCCGAGCGAACTGCCAAACAAAGGCTTCGAGACTGGGTTGAATCTCTACTCGGCGAGCCCGTGCTTCAGGGAGGCGTTGAGTACGCGAAGGACGTAGCCCGAAAGATCAGCCCCGGCCGGATCGGCCCCACTCGAAACGGTGATCTCCGACAGTTCCTACAGGCTCTGCCAGACTTCCTCAGGACAATTGCCCGACCACGCTAATTGACTAAGTAATTAGCGGCGCGCCCAGGCGACCACGGTCGCGGCCAGGAGCGCGCAGACGAACCACAACCAGCGGCGGACGGTCCGCGCGCGCTCGGCCGGCATGGGCTCGAGGGCGACGGCGTGCAGGCGGCGCGCGATGAGGGCGCCGGTCACGGCGCCGCCGATGTGGGCCCCGTTGTCGATGAAGGGCGAGGTGAGCCCGGTTCCGATCGAGTAGATGGCCCACACGAGCAGCACCACGCCGATCCGGCGGTCACGCATCAAGATGCGCTCGCGGTGCTGGCGGAACAGCACGATCGCGGCGCCCTGCAAGCCGAAGATCGCCCCGGAGGCGCCGACCGAGGGTCCCTCGCTGATGAGCAAGCTCAGGACCGATCCGCCCAGGCCGCTCAGCACGTACAGGAGGACATACTGGGCGCGGCCGAAGGCGTGCTCGCAGATCATCCCCAGGATGAACAGCGCGATGGCGTTCGAGACGAGGTGCTCGACCCCGCCGTGCAGCCACGTCGCGCTCTCCAGCCGCCAGTACTCGCCCGCAAAGACCTCGGGCCGGCTGAGCGCGCCGAAGGCGATGAGGGACGCGGCGGAGTCGAGAGCGCCGCGCGACCTCTCGACGAGGAACACGATCGCGAGCACTCCGATAATGGCCAGGGTCACGGGCGGCCGGCGCGGCATCCGCCGCTCGAAGTCGACGCGCCGCCCCAGCAGCATCTCCGGCGTGATCCTCAGCGCCTGCTCGGGCGTTTCCATCAGCGGCGCTCGCCCGTATCGAGCATGACGCCGAGGGCGAGGGCGACGCGGCGGTCGAGGTAGCGTTCCGGATCCGCGGTGAGGTCGAGGACGTAGCGGTCGAGCAGCGTGAACTTCCGGTTGAACTCGCCCAGCACCGTGCCGTCCAGGTGCACGAGGACGAAGTTGGTGCGAAGGAGCCCGAAGAGCGAGCCGAGAACCCGGCGCAGCAGCGAGAGCACGATCGAGTCCTCGATGGCGAGGGCGACGACCTGGCCCGCCGGCGTCTCCAGATACCAGCGCTTGCGGACGACGTTGTGGACGTAGCGCTTGCGCAGCCGCGCCAGAACCTCGCCCCTAGCGGTCACCACCGTGTAACTGCGGGTCAGCACGGCGAAGCGCTGATCCTGCAGCACGCGCAACAGGATCGCGGCGCGCGAGTCGTCACGGTACACGGTGACGTGCCGGAGCGGCCGCGCCGACATCGAGACCACCACGAACGTGGCCGCGGAGAGCGCGTACCCCCCGAGGGCCACCAGCGCGCCGGGGCCCTCCCCGGCCGCGCGCGCCAGCGCGAGCGTCCACGCCAGCACGACGGCGGCGGCGATGGTGCCCAGCACGTAGGCGAGGATCGTCCGGAGCAGGTAGGTCGGGCGCTCGACGTAGAGGATCGGCGTCGCGTCCTCGGCCCACACCTCGTACTTCGAGGCGATCGTCAACACCCGCTCGCGCAGGAGGAACACGTCCCGGTCGAACGCGGGGTCGGCGCCGCTCGAGACACGCGCCGCATGCCCCGCGCGCAAGTGGCGGGCGCAGACCGGGCACTCGAGGAGCCGGCCGGCGTATTCCGGGCGCAGCTCGTAGACCTCCCCGCAGGGGCAGGCGACGACGATTCCGCTGGCGGTCACGGTCCGGGAGACGCCGCCGGCGTCAGGCACGGAAGGCGGGCAGGATACCGAAGCGCATCATCGCCCCGATTCTACCTCGCCCGTCCAGCGTCGCCTGGTCCCGCCGCGATGGGCGTATCATCCCTTCACCGGCCCCGTGATGACTCGACGCGATCCGCGCTACGTCGTCGTGGTCCTGGCCACGGCCGCACTGATCGTTGGCGTGCTGGGCTCGCTCGCCGTCGACGTCGGCCGTCCGTACCCGGGCTTCTTTTTCTCCGCCGACTACCGGATCTTCCCCGTCACCTCCGCCGCCCGTGACGCCGGCCTGCGGGTCGGCGACCGGATCATCGCCGTCGACGGCGCCTCGCCCCTCACCCTGATGAACCGCGTGCGGACGGGGGGCGGACCCGTCCCCTACGAGATCGAGCGCGACGGGCGGCGCTTCACGGTCGCCCTGCCGCCCACGCCCGTGACGTGGGCCTTCCTCGCCCGCGAGTTCGCGGTGTACTTCGCCGTGTCGGCGATCATGCTCGCGGTCGGGGTTCTCGTCTACGCCCAGAACCCCGCGGCCCGCCCCAACCGCAACTTCCTCCTTTATATGTGTCTGTGGGCCGCGTCCAACGTGGTGACCGCGGAAGCGGTCCTCGGCCTGGAGAAGCGCTCGGCCGCGCTGATCGGGTTCCTGCCCGCGGTGCTGTCGGTGCACGGCTGGGTGTTCTTCCTGACCTATCCCGCCAACGCCGCGCGCCAGGCCTGGCTCGATCGTCACCGCGTCATCCCGCGTCTGTACGCCGCGGGGTTCGCGCTCGGCACGCTCTCGGCCGTGGTCTTCTCGGGGGTCTACCTGATCGCGCCGGAAATGTTCCTGAAGGGCTGGTTCTACGCCGCCGGAGTCGGCGTGTCGGTGACGCTCGCCATCGTGTCGTTCCCCATCAAGGTCCTGGCCCTCCTCGACACGCGCCGTCGGGCCGCCTCCCCGCTCGTGAACCAGCAGACGACGGTGCTCATGCTGGGCATCGGTTTCGGACTCGGTTTCTACCTCCTGCTGATGCTCCTGCCCCTGACGCAGGTCTACCCGCCGCCCGTCGACCCCCAGATCGGCTCCGCCCTGGTGCTGCTCTACCCCGCCGCCATCGCCTACGCGACCGTCCGCTATCGCCTCTTCGACGTCAGCGTGGTGATCCGCCGCTCCGTCGTCTACACGATGCTGGCCGGACTCATCACGGCGACGTACGCGCTGGCCATCGCCGCGGCCAACGCGCTGCTGACCCAGAGCGACGTCACGCGCTCGCCGTGGTTCTCGGGGGCGTTCATGTTCGTCGTCGCGCTCGGCTTCTACCCCGTGCGCGAGCGCCTGCGCCGGACCGTCGACCGGACGTTCTTCCGCGAGCGCTACGACTACGTGCGGACGATCCAGATGCTGGCGCGGTCGATGACGAGCCTCCTCGACCTCGACGAGATCACCCGGCGCCTCACGGGCACCATCGAGTCGGTGATGCACGTCCGCGACGCGCGTCTCGTCGTCGGCGCCCCGTCGGCCGCGCTGGCCGAGGTGCTCGCCGCCGCGCCTGGCGCCATCACTCGCTATCAGGTGGCGGCCGACCCGACGTTCGCGGCCCTGGCGCCGCAGGCCCTCGCGGCCTACCGCGGCCTCGCCGCCGAGGCCGTGGTGCCGCTACGCTTCCAGGACGAGCTGCGCGGGCTCCTCCTGCTCGGTCCCAAGCGCTCGGACGTCGCATACACGGCGGAGGACCTCTCGCTGCTGGAGACGGTGGCCGACCAGACGGCGGTGGCGGTGGCCAACGCCGAGTCACACCGGCAGGTGGTCGAGTACGCGCAGCAGCTCGAGCGCAGCCTCCTCATCCGGACGAACCTCGCCAAGTTCGTTCCCCAGCGCGTGCGCCAGCTCATCGAAGAGTCGCCGGAGGCGCCGTCACTCGACAAGCGCGAGACCGAGGTGACGGTGCTCTTCGCCGACATCACCGGCTACACGCGGCTATCCTCTCGCCTGGCCCCCGAGATGCTCGACGCCCTCGTCGAGCGCTACTTCGGCGCGTTCCTCGACGAGATCGTGAAGTACGGCGGCGACGTCAACGAGACGGCCGGCGACGGGATCATGGTGATCTTCCACGAGGGCGACCACCCGCGGGCGGCGGTGTCGGCGGCCGCGGCCATCCACCGGCGGTCGGCCGAGCTGAACGCCGAGCTGGCCGGGCGCTTCGAGCCCCTCGCCATGCACATCGGCGTCAACACCGGCCTTGCCTCGCTCGGCGCCACGAAGATCGAGGGCCGGGCGGGTACCCGCTGGACCTACACGGCCTCGGGCATGACCACGAACATCGCGGCCCGGCTCGCCGCGGTGGCCGAGGGCGGCGAGATCATCGTCAGCGAGGCGACGCACGAACGTCTCGTCCCGCTCATCGAGTGCGAGGACCTGGGCGAGCGCATGCTCAAGAACGTGGAGCGCCCGATGCGGTTGTTCCGCGTGGCGTGAGGGGACAACCACGTCGAGCACATCGAAGCCGCGGTCCGCGAAGCGGTCTTCGATGTCATCCCAGGTCGACTCCCGCAGCGAATAGGGCGCGTACGACAGGCGGTGCGAAAGCCCGCTTTGCAATGCCACCGCCGCCAAGCTCTTGATTTGTTGCTTGCCCCTAGCGGGTGGTCCCGGGCCCTCCCAGTGCATTCGAGCCGGGCATGGCCCGACTCTGCTCGCCCGCCGTCTACGAGCGTCGCCAACCCGAGGACTCCGTGCTGTACCGGACCCTGGAGGCCCATCTGGAGACGTGCAACGACATAATGCGCCAGAATGTGACGGCTTCCCACGGGGCGTGGCGTTCGCAGACTATCCCCACGCCTGGGGAAGCGGTCGCGGGAGACGTGGGGCCGGCAGGGCCGGGCGTCGTGGCCGGGGATGGATCGACTTCGACCCCGGCCTCTGCTTCGGGGAGACACTCGTGGGCGGCGTTGTTGAAGTTGACGCCACGATCGGCTGGTCTGGGTGCTACTCTCCTGCGAGTTCGAGCGCGCGGGCGATGACGGCGTCGCTGATCCAGAAGCGTGCTCGGAGGCGAAGGTCTTCCAGCAGGGGCGCGATCCGCGCCAGGTGACCGGCGCGCTTTGAGGTGACCAGCAGGCCGACCGTGCCCATGCACCGCTGTCCCAACTCGGTGGCGATTCTTCGTCCGGACGAGTCATCGATGACCAGTAAGGCATCGTCGAGTTCTGCGGTCAGTGTGATGGCAGCGGCTTCGCCGAGATGGACGCGGCCCGAGAGGTCTCGGAGCAAGGCGCGGTTCTGAATCGGCCGGGTGCGGATCGAGGCGGCGCCCGGGGCGGTGCGCCAATCTCCGAGAAACTCGGCACCGTCGTCGAGTTCCGCGGCGACCTCAGGCGGAATCCACAGCCCGGTGAACAGTTTCTCGAGGAGCGTGAGATGTCCGATCTGGATGAGGCTGCTGATCGGGGAGGTATTGCAGACCGCGATCATCCAGGCGACAGCGTTTGGACGTCCTGCTCCAGGTCGTCAGTGGTATACCCCGTGGGGATCTTCCGTTCCCCCAACAGGCGCTCGAACGCGAGTCGCGACCACCCGGCCAAGCGGCAAGCGCTGGCCACGGGAAGGAGCCCCTCCGCCACGAGATGGACGGCCAACTCCCTGCGTAGATCGCTCTCCACGCTCCGCGGCGGGAGCTTGAGCGCAGCCAGGACGTCATCAGGCACGGTCACCGAGATCGGCATGAGACAACGATATGCCGTGGCCGCCCGATAGACAAGCCGGGAAGCGCGCATTCGGTACGACGGCGCCACATGGGTCGCGATCGGCACCAACACGAACAACATTCTG
>JBGPYK010000615.1:0-2072 GCA_041493245.1 Methylomirabilia bacterium
AACCTCGCGCTGAACCTCCTGGCCCTCGGCGTCCGGCCGCTCGACCGGGTCGTGGTGCAGCTCCCGAACGTCGCCGAGTTCGTGGTGCTCTACGTCGCCTTGCAGAAGATCGGGGGCATCCCGATCGCCGCGCTCGCGACCCATCGGTACGCCGAGGTCAGCCAGTTCGTACGCCTCGCCTCGGCGGTCGCCTGCGTGTGTCCCGAGCGCCAGGGCGAGTTCCAGTTCCCGCCGATGATCGCCCGTGTGCGCGCGGAGAACCCCGGCCTGCGCTTGTCGATCGTCCTCGGGCGCGCCGGGGCCGACGACCTGTCACTCGAGGAGCTGATCGAGCGCCCGGCACCGCCGCCGCGGAGCGAGCTGGCGCAGATCACGATCGACCCGACCGACCCCTGCGTCTTCCAGCTCTCCGGGGGGACGACCGGCGTGCCGAAGCTCATCCCGCGCACCCACAACGATTACGCCTACAATTCTCGGGCGGCGGCCGCGGTGTGCGGTGTCACCGGAGATTCGGTGCTCCTCCTGGTGCTGCCGATCGCCCACAACCTGCCGCTGGCCTGCCCGGGCATCCAGGGCTTCATGCTCCACGGCGGGACGATCGTGCTCAGCACGAGCACGCGGCCCGAGGAGATGTTCGCGCTGATCGCCCGGCACCGCGTGACCCACGTCAAGGTCGTGCCCGCGCTGCTGATCCGCATGATCAACAGCCCCGCCGTGACGCGTTTCGACACCTCGTCGTTGCGCTACGTGCAGAGCGGCGGCCAGCGGCTACAGCCCGAGGTGCGGCGGCGCACCCGCGAGCTGATTCCCACGTGCTTCGTCCAGGAGAACTTCGGGATGTCCGAGGGTCTGCTGATGTTCGTGCGCCGCGACGACCCGGAAGACGTGCGGCTGGAGACGGTCGGGCGGCCGATCTCGCCGGATGACGAAGTCCGGCTGGTGGACGACGACGGCCGCGAGGTCGTGGACGGGGAGGTGGGCGAGCTGTGCGCGCGGGGCCCGTACACGCTGCGCGGCTACTACGGCGCGCCGGAGCACAACGCCAAGGTCTTCACGCCGGACGGCTTCTACTGCTCGGGCGACCTCATGCGCCGGCATCCGTCGGGAAACTACATGGTCGAGGGCCGCAAGAAGGACCTCATCAACCGCGGCGGCGAGAAGATCAGCGCGGAAGAGATCGAGAACCTCATCCTCTCGCATCCGGCGGTGCAGAACGTCGCGTGCATTGCCGTGCCCGACCCCGACCTCGGCGAACGGATGTGCGCCTGCGTGATCCTGCGTCCGGACCGCCGCCTCACGCTCGGAGAGCTGGTGGCGTTCATCGCGACGAAGGAGATCGCCAAGTTCAAGCTGCCCGAGCGGTTGGAGGTGGTGGCCGAGTTCCCGCTGTCCACGTTCGGCAAGGTCTCGAAGAAGACGCTTGTCGAGACGGTCACGAAGAAGCTGGAACGGGAGCGCGCGGCGCACCATGCGCATCATTGACCTGCACTGCTACCCGAACACCGAGCCCTGGATCCGCTCCCAGGGACCGTACGTCGAGGCGCTCGCGAAATACTGGAACCGCGTGTGGACCTGGAAGCAGGAAGACGAGGTGGTCCAGGAGTTCACCGACGCCGGCGTCGAGGCCGTGCTGGTGGCCCTCGACCTCGAGACGACGACCGGCGCGCCGCCGTGCACGAACGAGTACGTGAAGAGCGTGCAGTCGCGGCACCCCGGCCGGATCATCCACGCGTGGGCCGCGGTCGATCCGTTCAAGGGTGACGTGGCGATTCAGGAGGCGAGGACGGCGATCGAGGACCTCGGCATGCTCGGGTTCCACTTCCATCCGATCATGGGCCACTTCGCCGTCAACGACCGCCGGCTCTACCCGCTGTTCGAGGTCATCGACGCGCTGCAGGTCCCGGTGATGATCGACGTCGGCACGACCGGGATGGGCGCCGGGATGCCGGGCGGGCTCGGCGCCAAGATCCGTCACGCCCACCCCTCGGCGATCGACGAGCTGGCCGCCGATTTCCCGACCCTCACCATCGTCGCCGCGCACCCGGGCTGGCCGTGGGTCGACGAGACAACGG
>JBGPYK010000565.1:0-2384 GCA_041493245.1 Methylomirabilia bacterium
GTGGCTGAAGGAACTAACGTTCTCGGAAGCGGTTGACGATGGGGAGGCGCCAGTCGCGACCGAAGGCGCGGGGGGTGATCTTGACGCCGATGGGGCCTTGGCGGCGCTTGTACTCGTTGCGGTCCACCATGGCCACGGTCTTGCGGACCGTGTCGGCCGCGAACCCCTGGGCGACCATGTCGTTCACGCCGCGGTCGTTTTCGACGTAGGCCTCGAGGATGGCGTCCAGCTCGGGATAGGGCGGCAGCGTGTCCTGGTCGCGCTGGTCCGGCCGCAGCTCGGCGGACGGCGCGCGCTGGAAGACGCTTTCGGGAATCGCCGAGCGTTTGGCCAGCGTGTTGACGTGACGCGCCACCTCGTAGACGAGCGTCTTCGGCACGTCCTTGATGACGGCGAAGCCGCCCGCCATGTCGCCGTAGAGCGTGGAGTACCCCACGCTGTACTCGCTCTTGTTCCCGGTGGTCAGCACGAGCCACCCGAACTTGTTCGACAGCGCCATGAGCAGGTTGCCGCGGATGCGGGCCTGGAGATTCTCCTCGGTCGCGTCCTCCTTGAGCCCCTTGAAGGGCCGGGCCAGCTCTCGCGTGTATGCCCGGAGCACGGCGCCGATGGGAAGCGACTGGAACTCGATGCCGAGATTCCGGGCCAGCCGGCGCGCGTCGCGGCGGGTGCCCGCTGAGGAATACGCCGACGGCATCGTCACCCCGCTCACGTTCTCGCGGCCCAGCGCCTCCACCGCGATGGCGGCGACGAGCGAGGAGTCGATCCCCCCGGACAACCCGATCACCACCCGCGTGAATCCGTTCTTCCGCACGTAGTCGCGGGTGCCCAATACGAGCGCCCGGAACACCTCATCGATCGGTTCGAGCGGCCGGACCGGCGCCCGCTCGGGCAGCCGGACGACGGGCGCGGGCGGAACGGTCGGCAGCACGATCCGCGTGACCTGCTCCTGGACGCGGAGCTTTTCCTTCCGGCGCCGCGGGTCGCGGAGCCGGGCGCGGAACCCGGCGTCGAGGTCCAGATCCGCGATCACGAGGTCCTCCTCGAACTGACGGCCGCGCGCGATGCACTCCCCGAGCTCGTTCACGACGAGGCTGCCGCCGTCGAAGACCAGCTCGTCCTGGCCACCCACCAGGTTGACGAAGGCCAGACACACGACGTCGTCGGCGGCCCGGGTCGCCACCATCCGCTCACGGAAGTGGCCCTTGCCCGCGTGGTAGGGCGATCCGTTGATGGTCACCACCACCTCGGCCCCGGCCAGGGCCTGCAGGGTCGTGGGACCGGTCGGGTACCAGAGGTCCTCGCAGATGTTCACCGCGAACGTCGTCTCGCCCAGCGTGAAGACCGGCGTCTCGGTCCCCGGCTGGAAGTAGCGGTTCTCGTCGAACACACCGTAGTTGGGCAGGTAGTGCTTGTGATAGACGCCGGCGATCCGTCCGTCGTGCAGGACGGCCGCGGCGTTGAAGATGTCGTCGCGCCGGTCGACGAATCCCACCACGGCGGTGAGACCCTGCGACGCCCGGGCCACCTCGTCGAGGGCGCGCAGGTTCGCCTCGATGAACGCCGCCTTGAAGAGCAGATCCTCCGGGGGGTACCCGGGGATGGCCAGCTCGGGGAACGCGACGAGCGTCGCGCCGAGCTGCCGTGCTCGGTGGAGGGCGTCGAGGATCTTGCGGACGTTCCCCTCGAAGTCCCCCACGGTGGAGTTAATCTGGGCGAGGCCGATGCGCAGTGTCTTCATGGGATGGCCGTCCGCCCTTATTCTACTTCGGGACCCGAGCCTCGCCTAGAAACGCGCCGCGATGTAAGATGGCCGCCGATGCGCGCGAAGATCCCGTGGTTACCGTCGACGCTCGCGCCCGGCGCCCGTCCCGAACGCTGCCCACACTGCACGCGGCTCGCCGTCATCCCATGGACGCTCCGCCGTGACGACCAGACCAAGCGTGTATTTCGCACGTGGGTGTGCACAGAATGCCAGGTCACCGAAGAACGTCCGGAGCCCGAATAACCGCGGGGCTGCGGTGCGCGCGCGGCTGGCTGGAGCGTCTGGCGCCTCGCGGCCGGCTTCACGCTCCGGCGGGGAGCCGGGTAGCTCAGGACTTCAGAGTCTCACCATCGCCAGCGTCAGACCGCCTTGCGCCTGGTCATCGACACTCGTCTGGACCAGATGAAAGACGCACGCTTCACCAGGCTGAGTTCCATTCAGGCTGGCCAGGAAGGTGATCTGGGTCACGCGCCTCGACGCTAACGCAATCTGCGCTTCAAAGCTGGGACTGGTCGGAGGGGGAGGAGGGGGAGGAAAGGTCAGGCCGCCCGAGTGCGAATGATCGACCACCTGAGACACCTGAAACCCGGACAGATCAAATCTGAATCCTCCGGTCAAC
>JBGPYK010000534.1:0-2551 GCA_041493245.1 Methylomirabilia bacterium
CTACCCGGACTTGGTCAAGATGTTGCGGGATCGCGGGGTCCGGATCGCGGTGAGGCCGCCCGATTCGAACCCCAGGTACGCGATCTTCCTCCCATGGGTGCCGATGCTGCTCTTCATCGGCGTGTGGATCTTCTTCATGCGCCAGATGCAGGGCGGGGGCGCCAAGGCCCTGTCGTTCGGCAAGGCCCGCGCGCGCCTGATCTCGGACAAGCAGAACAAGATCACCTTCCAGGACGTCGCCGGCGTGGACGAGGCCAAGGAAGAGCTGCGGGAGATCATCGACTTCCTCAAGGACCCGCAGAAGTTCCAGAAGCTGGGCGGCAAGATTCCCAAGGGCGTCCTCCTGGTCGGCCCGCCCGGCACCGGCAAGACGCTCCTGGCCAAGGCCATCGCGGGCGAGGCCAGCGTGCCGTTCTTCTCGATCTCCGGGTCGGACTTCGTCGAGATGTTCGTGGGCGTCGGCGCCTCCCGCGTGCGCGACCTGTTCGACCAGGGCAAGAAGCACGCGCCCTGCATCATCTTCATGGACGAGATCGACGCCGTCGGGCGCCACCGCGGGGCGGGGCTCGGCGGAGGCCACGACGAGCGCGAGCAGACGCTGAACCAGCTCCTCGTGGAGATGGATGGGTTCGAGACGAACGAAGGCGTGATCCTGATCGCGGCGACCAATCGCCCGGACGTCCTCGACCCCGCGCTGCTCCGGCCCGGCCGCTTCGACCGCCAGGTCGTCGTGCCGCGCCCCGACGTCAGGGGGCGGGAGGAGATCCTCCGCGTGCACGCCCGGCGCATCCCGCTGGCGCCCGACGTCGAGCTGAAGCTCCTGGCCCGGGGGACGCCCGGGTTCTCGGGCGCGGACCTCGCCAACCTCGTCAACGAGGCGGCGCTGCTGGCCGCGCGGCAGAGCAAGAAGTTCGTGGAGATGCTCGACTTCGAGAACGCCAAGGACAAGGTCCTCATGGGCGTCGAGCGCCGCTCCATGATCATCAGCGACACCGAGAAGCACACGATCGCCTACCACGAGGCCGGCCATGCGCTCGTGGCCGACTTCCTGCCCGGGACCGACCCGCTCCACAAGGTCACGATCATCCCGCGCGGGCGGGCCTTGGGTCTCACCATGCAGCTCCCGCTGGACGACAAGTACAACTACTCGCGCGAGTACCTCATCAACCGCATCACGATCCTCCTGGGTGGGCGCGCCTCCGAGGAGATCGTGCTCAACCAGCAGACGACGGGGGCGGGGGACGATCTCGAGAAGGCCACCGAGATGGCCCGCAAGATGGTCTGCGAGTGGGGGATGTCCGAGAAGCTCGGGCCGCTCACCTTCGGCAAGAACGAGGAGCACATCTTCCTCGGCCGTGAGGTGGCCCGGTCGAAGGACTACAGCGAGGACACCGCGCTCATGATCGACTCCGAGATCAAGCGCCTCATCTTCGAGTGCGCGTCCCGTGCCCGGCAGATCCTCGAGGAGCACCTCGAGAAGCTCCACGCGCTGGCCCGTGCGCTCCTCGAGCGCGAGACGCTCGACAGCGAGGAGATCGCGCGGATCCTGCGCGCGCGGCCGTTCTCCGAAGCTCCCGCGCCCGCTTAGCGCGCGCCGCGGCGCGCGCCGTGGATAGGTCGGCATGAATTCACCGATGGCGACGCTCGCGGGGGTTCGTGTGGGGGGCGGTCAGCCTGTGCTCGTCATGGGCGCGTTGAATGTCAGCCCGGAATCTTTTCATGGCGGATCGGTCTACCGCGAGACATCGGCGCTCGTCGATGCGGCGCTCGGGATGGTGGAGGCGGGGGCTGCCTTGATCGATGTGGGGGCGCGGTCGACGGCGCCGTACCTCGACACCGCGATCAGCGATGAGGAGGAGCGGCGGCGGCTGACGGGGGCGGTCGAGGCGTTGGTCGGCACGCTGTCGGTACCGGTGTCGGCGGACACGACGCGCCCCGAGGCCGCGCGGGCGGCGCTGGAGAGTGGCGCGCGCATTCTCAACGACGTGCGCGGGCTGCGCGATCCCGAGCTGGGGCGTCTGGCGGCCGCGCACGAGGCTGGACTCATCCTGATGGCGTTTCCCGAGCCGGCGGAACGCGATCACGCGCCGGCCCGTGACCCGGTCGCGATGGCCCGTCAGCTCCTCGCCGCCTGTCTCGAACGCGCGCGGCGGGCCGGCATCCCCGACGAGCGGGTCGTCCTCGACCCTGGGATCGGGTTCTTCCGTGAGGGGCCCGTCGCGTGGGACGTCCGGGACGCGACGGTCCTCGCCGGCCTCGGCCGGCTCCTGGCCCTCGGCCGGCCGCTGTGCGTCGGTGTCTCCCGCAAGTCGTTCATCGGGGCCATCACGGGCCGGGCGAGTTCGCGGGACCGCCTGGCGGGCTCGCTCGCCGCCACGGCCCTGGCCGTCGCCCACGGTGCCGCGCTCGTCCGTACCCACGACGTGGCGGAGACGATCGACGCCGTCCGCGTGGCCGAGCGCATCGCGCGCGCCTCGCCCGATGTCTGAAGCCCGGATGCTCGCCGGCCTCAGAGTATTGTCGAAGTCAAGGGTCCTCGTTCTACAATCGA
>JBGPYK010000383.1:0-3528 GCA_041493245.1 Methylomirabilia bacterium
CGCCCGGGCGACTTCTCTGCGGCCGGGGCCGTCGATCTTCCGGTGATGCGCGCGGACGTCGACGGGCTCGGGGTCCTTGGCCTCCCCATCCCGCTGGCTCAGGCAGAGGCGCTGGCACGACTCGCCACCCCCGCGCCCTACGGCCGTGGGCCCGACACGCTGGTCGACCCCGCCGTGCGTCGGTGCGGACAGATACCGGCCTCGGCAGTCCACCTCGATGACTCCCGGTGGCGCGCGACGTTGGACAGGATCGTGGCGGACGCAACCGCCGGGCTCGGCGCGGACGGGAAGGTGGAAGCGGAGCTCTACAAGCTGCTCGTCTACGAGCCCGGCGGTTTCTTCCTCGAACATCGCGACACGGAGAAGGTCGGCGGCATGTTCGCCACCCTGATTGTCGTGCTTCCGTCCGAGCACGAGGGCGGTGAGCTGGTCGTGGCGCATCAGGACCGCGAGACGATCCTGGACCTCGCACTCCGGGACCTCGGGAGAGCGCGCTGGGCCGCCTTCTACACCGACTGTCGTCACGAGCTCCGGCCCGTGCGCTCGGGGTTTCGCATCGCGCTGGTGTACAACCTCGTCCGCCGCTCCGGTCGCCCAGCGCCCGCCCCTGACCACCGGAAGGAGGTCGATGCGGTTGCCGGCGCGCTGCGTGCGTGGGGCTCCGAGCCAGACGGGCCGGTGAAGGTCGTCCTCCCGCTCGCCCATCGGTACACGCCGGCGGAGCTGGCGTTCCGTACACTCAAGAACGAGGACGCGGCCGTTGCCGGCGTGCTGATCGCGGCTGCCGAACGCGCGGACTGCTTCGTGCGGCTCGCTATGGTGTCCATTGCGGAGTCCGGAAGCGCGGAAGCGGTGTGGAACGGTCGATGGTCTCGCAAGCAAGAGAGGGAAGACTTCGAGGTGATCGAGGTCCACGACCGGGTCCAGGCGGCGGACGGATGGCTTCGCCCGGACGACACGTCCGAGGCGAGGGGATCCATCATCTTTGACAACGATGAGATTGCGCCGCCGGGGGCACTGGATGGCGAGGAGGCCGACGAGGAGCATTTCCGCGAGGCGACCGGAAACGAAGGCGGCTCCTTCGAGCGGACCTACCGGCGGGCAGCCCTGGTACTGTGGCCCGCGGCCCGGGAGCTTGACGTCATCCATCAGGGCGGCCCGGAGGCGAGCATCGCCGCGCTGGAACGCTTCGTCGCCGATCCCGTGTGGGCCGACCGGGCGGTGGAGATGGCGGCGCTGGTGGTGGAGAGGTGGCCGCGGCCTCGACCGGAGAGCGGCGATTGGGACCCACTCGCCAAGCTGCGGGGGCCGCTTCTTGCGGCGCTGACGCGCGTACTGGACCCAGCGCCGCTGCGGCGCTTCCTCCGGGAGGTGGTGGCGGCCGGAGGCTTCGGTGGCTCGGAGCACGTCGCGCTCCTCGGCGCGCTCGCCCGATTCGATGACGAGGCAGCGCTGGACTTCCTCTGTTCTTTCATCGAGACCAATGCGCCGAGCCTGTTCGCCGCCGTCGCCCGACTGCTACGCGCGGTCGTGCTGGATCGGCCCGGCGTCCGACCCGCGCTGGCGACACTGGTGGAAGCACTCCCCCGCCTCCGGGCGACGCCTTGGAAGCTCCGGGAAGCCCGTGCCGCCCAGGCCGAAGGCCTCACGGACCTCGCGAATACGTTCGACGTGACAGGCGACTCGGCCCTCGCGTCGCGGGCCGCTGCTCTGATACTCGGCAACGAGGGACTGTGGCCCCTCGATGATGTTGTCGTGCCGGCCGTCCTTGCCACTTGCGGGTGGGCAGGCGCCCCGGCTGACGCCTTCGTCGGCCCGCTCCTGGAGGCGTGTCTGCGCCACCTTCGCGCCCGGACCGCAGAGGCGCCGACGCCACCGGCAGATGCCAAGCGCTCCACCGAGGGGCTGACCTGCGCGTGCCGGGACTGCACGGCCCTCTGTACCTTTGTGGCCGACCCGCAGGCGCGGAGCTGGATCCTGAAGGCCATCGCGGTAAACCGCAAGCACATCGAATCCGTGATTCGGGCGGCGGGAACCGACCTCGACCTCGTCACGGTCCAGAAGGGCAGCCCCCACTCCCTCGTCTGCACCAAGAACCAGTCACGCTACGAGCGCCGCGCGCGGCAGCATCGGGCCGACCTGGACATCATGGCCCGGCTGGAGAGTGCTCGCGCTGGCTAACAGCACGGGCATCGTGGCGTCCGTGTAGCGCAGGCCCGCAGGCGTTCCTGGTCGCGTTCTTTCCCGATCTTCACTTGCTAACAACAGCGGAACCTGGCGGCCAAGGAGCCCCGATTCGGAACGCCGGCGCGCGGCCCGGGCGCGGGGCGCGCGTGACGCACGTGGTAGAATTTCCGGGAACATGGCGATCCGCAAAGTCGCGCGACTCGGCCATCCCGTCCTCCGCCAGCCGGCGGCGCCCGTGCCGGCCGCCGACATCCAATCCCCGGAGATCCAGCGCCTCGTCGACGACATGATCGAGACGATGCGCGAGTACGACGGCGCCGGGCTGGCCGGCAACCAGGTGCACGAGCTCAAGCGGATCGCCGTCATCGAGGTCCAGGCCAATCCCCGCTACCCCGACGCGCCCGAAGTGCCGCTGACGATTCTGATCAACCCGGTCGTCACCCCGCTCACCGAGGAGGTCGAGGACGGCTGGGAGGGCTGCCTGTCCGTGCCCGACATGCGCGGCGTGGTGTCGCGCGTCACGGCCGTTCGCCTGGAGTGCTATGACCGCAACGGCGAGCGCGTGGACGTGGTGGCCAAGGACTTCTTCGCCCGCGTCATCCAGCACGAGACCGATCACCTGAACGGCATCGTCTACGTCGATCGGATGCGCGATCTCAGCACGCTCTCCCACATCGCCGAGTGGCAGAAGTACTGGCTCGGCATCCGGGAGCAGAGCGATTAGCTCCGAAGGCGATTCGGCCGGACCCCCTCCGGGGCCGGCTTCTCCCGCCGCCGGGACCGACTCGGCGCCGGCGACGCGCGTCCTCGCCGTCGTGAAAGACCTGTTCTTCGTGGCCCGTATCCGCGAGACCGCCCGTTTGGCCGGCGTCCCCCTCGTCATCGCCCGGCGTCCCGAGGACGTCGACGGCGCGGTTGCCGAGGGCGCGCGCTTCGCGCTGGTAGACCTCACCGCGGATTGGGATACCGCGCGCGTCCTGGGCGCGCTCGAAGACGCCGGCGTCCCCGTGCTGGGCTTCACCACCCACGCGCTGGCCCGGCAGACCCAGCCCCTCCACGCGCGTTGCCGTCGGGTCGTGACCAAGGAAACCCTCACCGCCGAGCTGCCGGCCCTGCTGGTGGAAGGACCGAAATGACCACCGAAGAATTCGTACGCCAGCTCGACGCGAGCAACCAGCGGTTGCTGGAGGCCCTCGCCCCCGACGACACGCTGAAGCCTGAAGTCGAGGGCGACCTGAACGTCGTCAACTTGTTGAAGGTCGCGCTGAAGAACGAGATCGAGGCGACGGAGATCGCCGCGCGCTGGCTCGTCGGCACCGACGACGTCGACGTGAAGCTCGC
>JBGPYK010000602.1:0-2162 GCA_041493245.1 Methylomirabilia bacterium
GAAGTGGGCGATGACGCCCGGCGAGGCGGCCGTCATGAAGGCCTCAGCCGGCTGAACCCCGTCCAGGGCCGCGTGCAGATTGGCGACGTCCTTCTGCACCGCCGTCCGGTCCTTCCAGTCGATGGGGCCGTTACACGACGGGCGAGCGACCGCCGAGGACCGTCCGAGGCGCTCGGCCGCCTCGGGGAAGTCCGCCCAGTCGGCCCTCATCGGCACGTCCTTCTCTCCGTCGAACCCAGTGAGGCGATGTCTCACGTAGGTGGAGTAGCCGACCTTGCCCTGCTCGCCGTCGTTGACGATGTCCACGCCCGCGTCCACCTGCCGCCGCACGATGTCGGCGATGGCCTGGCGCACGCGGGCCTCGAAGGCAGCGGGGTCGGGCGCGGTCCCCGCGTCCATCGCTTGCAGCATCGCCGTCAGGTCGCGGGGCCGGGGCAAGCTTCCCGTGTGCGTGGTGAGGATGCGCTCGGTGCTGCGTTTCATCGCGTCATGCCTCCGTCAAGGTAGACTGGCCGGGCGGCGCGGGCTCCGGTACGATAACACGAGCGTTGCCTCGGGCGCCGCTGGCCGGTAGCGCATCGGCCCAGCTCGGCGGGAAGGCGCTCGACGCGGTCCGCGCGACCTGACGACGTGAATCAGCCGACGCGGTATCTCCGAATCACGGCGTCGTCGAGGACCAGCCCGAAGCCGGGGTCCGACGCGATCCCGATCATGCCGTCCTTGATGGCCGGACGGTTCGCCCACATCGCCTGCCAGACCGGATCGCGCTCGGGGTCAGCGAAGCACTCGGCGTAGGTGCCGTGCGACACCGCCGCCAGGAGGTGCCGGGCGATCTGCGACTCTTCGTGATGCGCCATCTGCACGCCGGCTACCCCGCACAAGGCGGCCGCGCGCCGCCACTCGGTGACGCCGCCGCACTCTGAGGCGTCGACGTTGACGAGATCGACGGCGCCGGCGTCGACCAGACGGCGCACGCCGTGGCTGCTGATCTCGCTCTGGCCCGCGGTGATCGGGATGCGCGTCGCCTGCCGCACGCGCGCCATCATGGTGACGTCGTCGTACCAGTGGCACGGCTCCTCGAACCAGCGGATGTCGAGGGGCTCGACCAGACGCGCGAAGCGCACCGCCTCCACGGCCGACCAGCCACGGTTGGCGTCCACGGCGAGGATGAAGTCTGGACCGGCCGCCCGGCGCGCGGCCTCGACCCGCTTCACATCCTCCTCCGGGGCGAGCCCACCGACCTTGAACTTGCAACCGGCCATGCCGGCGTGGCGATACGCTTCCATCTCACGCCCGATGTCCGCCAGCGTCTTGCCCTCCATGTAATAGCCACCGATGGAGATGATGGGCAGGCGGTCGCGATAGCCGCCGAGCAGCGCGCACACGCTCTGGTTCAAGGCCTTGCCGGCCAGATCCCACAGGGCGCAGTCGACGCAGGCGATGGCTTCGAGGAGCGTCTTACGGTCCCGGCTGGCGTGAGTGAGGGCGAACAGGCGCTCCCAGATCCGCTCGCCGTCGAGGATGCGCATCCCGCGGACGCGGGGCGCGAGCTCCTCCTGGATCAGGCGCACGATCTCGAGGCCGTGCTCGCGGTTGTCGCCGTTGTAGACCTCGCTAACGAGACCGCCCTCCGTGCGCATCCGGGTGATGACCGTGCAGCGCTTGAGGACGGTGTAGGTGCTGCCGCCGAAGTTCTTCCCGAGCGGGATCTCGACGGCGATGGCCTCGATGCTGTGGATGTTCATGTCCGCCTCCGGACGTAGTATCGGTGATGTCTCCTCCCTCTGCGCCCCCCCTCGGACCGGATCAAGCCCCAAAGGAGCCCGGCCTGAAAGAGGGCGGCATGCAGAGGTGGTGTTGACGTAAGCTTGGGTCATGGAGCTGGTGAGCCGGATGATGGATGGGTCGATCGGCCGACCCACCGACGCCGACCTGCCTTCGTCGGGCGCGCCCGCCAAACTCGGCCAGGACCAGAAGATCACGTATCTAGAGCGCGTCCAGATTTTCGAGGGCTGCTCGAACCGCCAGCTCCGCGCCATCGCGCGCATCGCCGAGGTGCAGGAAGGCCCGGCGGGCGAGGTCCTGGCTCGCGCGGGCGATCCCGGCGACCGCTTCTTCGTGATCGTCGACGGCGCGGCACGCATCGAGGTCTCCGCGCAGAA
>JBGPYK010000366.1:0-3702 GCA_041493245.1 Methylomirabilia bacterium
CTCCTCCCGCCACATCGTAAAGCTGTCCCGCCCGCACCGGTACCTCGCGCACCGTCACCCCCAGGTCCGTGAGCGCATCCTCGACGGCGTTGGCGATCGCCGCGGCGCCGGGGATGGCGCCGCTCTCGCCGACGCCCTTGATCCCCAGCTCGTTGATCACCGACCGGTGCTCGATCAGCTCGACGTCGAGCGACGGCAGATCGTCGGCACGGGGGATCGCGTAGTCCATGAAGCTGCCGGTCACGAGCTGGCCGTAATCATCGTAGACGACCGCCTCCATCAGCCCGGCGCCGATGCCCTGCGCGGCGCCGCCCTGGAGTTGGCCCTCGACGATCACGGGGTTGATGGCGCGCCCCGGGTCGTGGACGACGACGTACCGGAGCAAGCGGACGGCGAAGGTCTCGACGTCGACCTCGACGACGGCGGCCTGCATGCCGAAGGCCCACGTGACCGTGTCGGGATAGAAGTACGTGCAGGCGTTGAGCCCGGGCTCGCCGACGCTCCGGAGCGCCTTCGCGCGGACCGCGGCCTGAGCGACGCGTCCGAGGGTGACGAAGCGATCGGGCACGCCGGCGACGTGGACGCGGCCGTTCTCGATGCGCACGTCCTCGGCGGCGCACTCGAGCAGCTCGGCGGCGACGCGCGAGGCGCGCTGGCGGACCTCGCGCGCCGTCCGCGCCACGGCGGGGCCCGCGTTGGCGGTCACGCGGCTGCCGCCCGTGCCCATCCCGAAGGGGAACAGCGCCGTGTCGCCCGCGACGACCTGCACGTCGTCGAGCGGCGCGCCCAGCTCCGCCGCCGCGATCTGGGCGAGCGTGGTCGCGTGGCCCTGGCCTTGCGCCGTCACGCCGATGAAGACGTAGACCGTGCCGCTCGGATCGACGCGCACGATCGCGCCCTCGAAGGGGCCAAGCCCGGTCCCCTGCGCATAGCACGCCAGCCCGATGCCGATGCGCTGGACGCTCTGCGCGTGGCCCTTCTGCCGCCGGCGCCAGCCGTCGTAGTCGAGGCGCGCCAGCACGCGCTCGAAGGCCGCGGGGAAATCACCGGGATCGTAGGCGATGGGCACGCCGTCCTTGTACGTGAGCCCCGGGCGGTACGGCATCTCCGCGGGGCGCACGAGGTTGCGCCGGCGGATCTCAGCCGGATCGAGGCCGAGGCGGCGGGCCCCGATGTCCATCAGGCGCTCCATGACGAACACCGCCTCCGGGCGGCCCGCGGCGCGATAGGCCGCGTTCTGCGTCTTGTTGGTCACGACGCTGGTCCCGGCGTTCCGGTACGCCGGCACGCGGTACGGCCCGGGGAGATGGTTGACGGTGTTGAGCGTGAGCCCGTCGCCCTGGACGGGATAGGCGCCGACGTCCGCGAGGAACGTTCCATCGATGCCGGTGATTGTCCCGTCGCGCATGAGGCCGATCCTGACGTCGTGAGCCTGCTCGCGATCGTGGCCGAGGGCCATCAGGTCCTCGCGCCGCGTCTCCACCCACTTCACCGGCCGCCCGAGCCTCAGCGCCGCTGCGGCCACGAGGATGTCCTCCGGATAGACCGAGCCCTTGGGCCCGAAGCCGCCGCCGACGTCGGGCACGACCACGCGCACGCTCTCGACGGGCAGGCCGAGGACGGTCGCGACCGACTCGCGGACTCGGTAGGGGTTCTGCGTGGACGACGAGACGACCAGCGCACCGGACTCGGGATCGCGGTAGGCAAGCACGCCGCGGGGCTCGATGGGGGCAGCGGCCAGGCGCGAATGGCGGATCTTCTCGTGGACCACGACGTCCGCACCGGCGAGGGCCGAGGCGACGTCACCGACCTCGCCACGGGCGACGAGGGCCGCGTTGTCCGGCCAACCCTCGTGTAGCCGCGTCGCCGCCATCACCGCGGTCTCGGCGGACACGATCGGCGGTACCGGCTCGTAGTCGACCGTCACGGCCGCGAGGGCGTCGGCCAGGCGCGCCGGCGTGTCCGAGATCACGACCGCGATCGGCTCACCAACGTAGCGCGCGACGGCGACGGCGAGGACGGGCATCGTGTAAGGGCGCCTGTGCTCACGTCCGGACGACACGAGGGGCCGCGCGACCTCGGGCAGATCGGCGGCGGTCCAGACGGCGACGACACCGGGCAGCGCGAGTGCGCCGGCGGTCGCGACCTTCACGATCCGGGCGTGCGCTTCGGCGCTCCTGACGACGCCGAGGTGGACCATCCCCTCGCGCCGCAGATCGTCGAGGTAGCGACCGGCGCCCACAAGCAGGCGACGATCCTCTTTGCGACGGGGAGAGGAGCCGATCAGGTCGGGAGTCACCCGCAGAGTGTAACGCGACGGTAGCGGGTTTACGATCTCGCCGGCTGGTCGCGGCGCCGAGGGCGCCTCACGGGTGCTGTCAGGTCAGGGCCAGCTGAGGACGCGGAGGCCTTCGCGTTCCGCCGCCGTCGCCTGCACCTCGTCGAGCGTGACGAACTCGACGAGCGCGGGGTCGTGCTCGCCGGCGGTCAGCGCAGCGCCGATCTGAAGTGCGTCCGCTGCCTTGATCGGATGATTCTCGACGATACGTTCCGCATGACGGCGGACGACCTCGACCGCCGTGACCTCCGACCAGCGCTCCCACGCCAGGAGAAGATCCCGGCGCGCGGCGGAGAGGACGGCCGTGTCTCTGGACTCGGCGCGACGATGACGGGCCAGCGCCGAGAACAGCTCGACCCGGGTGAGTGTCCAGACGACGACCCCGGGGTCCTGGCGTAACCAGCGCGCGGCCGCCGCCGTTCCCCGCTCCACGATGAGAAGGGGAACGAGAGCCGAAGAATCCCAGAACCTCACCAGCCGCTCCTTCGCTCGTCGAGCAGATCCTTCAGCACGCTGCCGTGCACACGATACGGCTTGCGCTTTCCGAACCAGCTCGGAAGCCCGCCCGTGCCACGCCGAATCAACCCCAGCCGCTCGAGACGACGCAGATGTTCGTCGTCACGCTGGGCGTCTGCCGTCCCCGCCGCGTGTAGGGGAACGATCTGGGCGATGGGCCGATCCCGGTCGAGCACGAGCACCGAGCCGCCGCTGCGGACGTGGTCCAGGTAGCGCGAGAGGTTGTTCTTCAGGTCGGCGATCTTGGCCCTTTTCATGTGACTATCTTAGCTATGTTGATCACGCCGGTCAACGTCGTCACGCCTCCTCCAGCAGTGCGCGCACATCTCCGTCCGGGGCGACGCCCTTGCGCCGGGCGTGCCCGGGACCATAGTGCTCGTAGAGCCCCTGGCAGAGCAACGGCAGCGCGATCGTGACGTCGGCGAAGACCATCACGTTGTCGCCGTCGGGCGACTCCTTGCCCCAGGAGATGCACTCGGTGGCGACGCTCGCCCCGCTCAGGCCGCCGAACACCGTGTTGTCGGTCGTGATCTGGATGGCGGCCACGTGGGGACTCGCCGCGACACCGCCGCGGATCGCGCACACGCTGGTGGCGATGATCTGGATGAAGTCCTTCGGGACGCCACCCCCGAGGAAGAGCGCGGACGTCCCCCGCTCGGGCGTCATCGAGCGCTCCATCAGGCGCAGCGCGATCTCGTAATCCTTGAAGAAGTCGACGGCCGGCCCGCGGAGCTTGGCAGTCCGGTAGCCCTCGGCCAAGGGGCCGTCGTGAGCGGCGGGGACGAAGAGGGGGACGCCGTGCCGGGCACAGGTCGCCGCGATCGAGCCGCCGAGCCCGCGGGCCTCCA
>JBGPYK010000253.1:0-4684 GCA_041493245.1 Methylomirabilia bacterium
CTCGGGCGTGTCACCGCCATCCTCGCCACGACTCCCCAGGGGCAGGGGCATCAGACCGTCGTCTCGCAGATCGTCGCCGACGAGCTGGGGCTCACGCCCGAGGATGTCACCGTCGTCGACGAGATGGACACCTACACGCGCTTCTGGTCCATCTCCTCCGGGACGTACTCGAGCCGGTTCGGCTCGGTCGGCACCAGCGCCGTCGCGCTGGCCGCGCGGAAGCTCAAGGCCAAGCTGATCGAGTACGCGGCGCACCTCATGGAGCGGCCGGCCGCCGAGCTCGAGTTCCGCGACGGCGCGGTGCGGGCGAAGGCCGGCAAGGGGCCCTCCTACTCCGTCAAGGATCTGGCGGGGCGCGCCCACTGGAACACCGAGTCCCTGCCCGAGGGCATGGAGCCGGGGCTGGAGGCCAGCGCCGTGTTCGGCTTCACGGTCTCCAGGGCCGTTGACCAGAACGACTGCGTGAACTCGTCGAACACCTACGGCTTCATCGCCGAGGTGATGGCGGTGGAGGTGGATCCGGAGACCGCCGCCATCAAGATCCTGCGCTACGCGTCAGTCCATGACGCCGGCACCATCATCAACCCCATGATCGCCGAGGGGCAGATCTACGGCGGCGCCCTGCATGGGCTCGGCGGCGCGCTCTACGAAGAGCTCCAGTACGACGAGGGCGGACAGCTCCTCACGGGCACCTTCATGGACTACCTGGTGCCGACGGCCGTCGAGGCCCCCGTGATCGACATCGCCCACGTCGTCTCGCCCTCGCCCCTCACACTGCTCGGCTCCAAGGGGCTGGGTGAGTCCAGCTCCATGACGGCGCCGGCCGTCATCGCCAATGCCGTGAGCGACGCTCTGGCGCCGATTGGCGTACGGATCAGAGAGCTCCCGATGTCGCCGTCGCGGCTCTGGGAGCTGATCGACGGCGCCAGGAAGTCCGCGGGGAAGGCATGAAGCCGCCCAAGTTCGACTATCACGCCCCGCCGACCGTCGACGAGGCCATCGCGCTCCTGACCCGTTATGGCGGCGAGGCCAAGCTGCTGGCAGGGGGGCAGAGTCTCGTCCCGCTCCTCAACTTCCGGCTCAGCCGCCCGGCGGCGCTGATCGATCTGAACCGCATCCCGAGCCTCGCCTACATCCGCGAGGCCGATGGCTACGTCCGGCTCGGGGCGATGACGCGGCAGCGGACCATCGAGTTCTCGCCCGTCGTCCGGCGCCGCCTCCCGCTGCTGGCGGAAGCGACCGCCTTCGTGGGGCACCTGCCCATCCGCACGCGCGGGACGATCGGGGGGAGCCTGGCCCACGCCGACCCGTCGGCCGAGTACCCGACCACGCTCACCGCGCTGGGCGGGGAAGTCGTCGTACGGGGGCCGCGCGGGGAGCGAACCCTCCAGGCGGGCGACCTGTTCCAGTCCTATCTGGCCACGGCACTTGCGGCGGACGAGATCCTCGTCGAGGTTCGGTTCCCGGTCATGCCGGACGGGGCCGGCTTCGCCTTCGAGGAGTTCAGCCGGCGCCACGGGGATTTCGCCATCGTCGGGATCGCCGCGATGGTCATCGGGCAGGGGCTATCCTGCACGGCCGCCCGGCTCGCGACGGCGGGGGCGGGCCCGTTGCCCGTTCGCCTGCGCGGCGCCGAAGAGATCCTCGAGCGCGAGGGACTCTCCGAGGCCGCCATCGAGGCCGCCGCGCGCCGGGCCGCCCAGCTGGTCGATCCGCCGTCCGACATCCACGCCTCCGCCGACTACCGCCGCAACCTCACGCGCGTGCTGACCGGGCGCGCGCTGCGCCGGGCGATTGCCCGGATGGGAGGGGCCTGAGTGTCCGACACCGTCCTCGTCCAGTTCACCGTCAACGGCCAGTCGCGTCAGGGTCACTGTGAGCCGCGCAAGCTGCTCGTGGATTTTCTGAGGGAAGATCTCGGGCTGACGGGCACCCATGTCGGGTGCGAGCACGGTATCTGCGGCGCATGCACCATCCTCGTCAACGGCGAGGCGGCTCGCTCCTGTTTGATGTTCGCGGTCCAAGCCGACGGCGCCGAGCTCGGCACGGTCGAAGGGCTGATGTCGGACGGCAAGCTGCACCCGCTGCAGGAGGCGTTTCACGAGCACCACGCGCTCCAGTGCGGCTTCTGCACGCCGGGCATGCTGCTGACGGCGCTCGACTTTCTCCGGACCAACCCCGAGCCGACCGAGGCCGAGATCCGCGAGGGACTGGCCTCCGTCCTCTGCCGGTGCACCGGCTACCAGGGGATCGTGAAGGCCGTCGCGGCCGCCGCTGGCACCCTCCGCGGCGCGGTTGAAACCGCCCCCGCGCTCCCCCGCCGTCACCCGCCCCCATGATGGACCGCGGGACCCCTCGAGCGCTGATCGGCGCGCCCATCAAGCGGGTGGAGGATCACCGCCTGCTGACCGGGCGCGGCCGCTACGTGGCGGACCTGGTCCTTCCCGGCATGCTCCAGGCGGCCTTCCTGCGCAGTCTCCATGCTCACGCACGGATCCTGAGCGTCCACCGGGCGGCCGCGCAGGCGCTGGCGGGCGTCGCCGCCATCGCGACGTGGGACGACCTGCGCGATCACGCGCGCCCGATCCGCGCCGCCTCGCGGATGACGGGGTACCATGCGACCGATTTCCCACCCCTCGCCGCGGACAAGGCCCGTTACGTGGGCGAGGCCATCGCCGTGGTCGCGGCGGACTCCCGGTACGCGGCTGAGGACGCCGTCGATCGGATCGGGGTGGACTACGAGCCGCTCGAGCCGGTCGTCGATCCGCGAACGGCCATGGATGACCGCGGCCCCCTGCTGCACGAGGCCATCGGGACCAATGTCCTGCTCACTCGCGCGTTCAGCCAGGGCGACGTCGACACGGCCTTCGGCGGACCCGCCGTCGTGGTCGGTGATCGCTTCTGTTTTCACCGGCACGCCGCCGTCGCGATCGAGAACCGCGCCTGCCTGGCCGACTACGAGCCGGGCTCTGGTCTGCTGACACTCTGGTCCTCGACGCAGGTGCCCGGCATGATCCGGGAAGCGCTCGCCGAGATTCTCGGGATTCCGGCCCACTGCATCCGGGTCGTCGCGCCCGACGTGGGCGGTGGCTTCGGCATGAAGAGTGCGCTCTATCCCGAGGAGGTCACGCTCTGCGCGCTGTCACGGCGGCTGGGGCGCCCTGTCAAGTGGGTCGGCGACCGGCGCGAGGATCTGATGACGAGCACTCAGGCGTGGGACGAACAGGTCGAGGCGGAGCTGGCCGTGAATCCGGACGGCACGATCCGCGGGCTGCGGGCCAAGGTCATCGCCGACGTCGGCGCCTACTCCGTGTATCCGTGGACGGCGAGCATCGAGGTCATCCAGGTGATCAGCTTCCTGCCGGGGCCCTACCGCGTGCCGCACTATCGCGGCGAGGCGTGGGGCGTGGCGACGAACAAGGCCCCCATGGGCCCCTACCGCGGGGTGGGCCGGCCCGTGTCCACCTTCGTGATGGAGGCATTGCTCGATCGGGCCGCCCGCCGCCTCGGGATGGACCCCGTCGCGATGCGGCGGGCCAACCTCATCCGGCCAGAGCAGATCCCGTATCGCTCGCCCTCGGGCATCGTGTGGGACTCCGCGAACTTCGCCGAGACGTTGGAGCGCGCGTGCCAGGTGGCGGGCTACGAGACCCTCCGCGCCGACCAGCGCCGCGACCCCTCGGCGCGGCGATTGACCGGCGTCGGCGTCGCCACGTATGTCGAGCTGACGGGAGTGGGCTCGGCGATCCCCGCCTCGCCGGGTGCCGACATCGCCACGGGGACCGAGGGCGCCACCGTCCGTGTCGACCCGGCCGGAACGGTGACGGCCGCCTTTGGGCTGGCATGCCACGGCCAGGGGCACGAGACCAGCCTCGCCCAAGTCGTCGCGCAGGAGCTAGGCGTCCACCTCGCCGACGTGCGGGTAATCCACGGCGACACGGGGGCGGGTCCCCCCGGGAGCGGGACATACGCGAGCCGGAGCGCCGTGATTGGGGGTGGCGCCGCGATCCTGGCGAGCCGCGCCGTCCGGGAGAAAGCGCTCCTGATCGCGGCCCACCGGCTCGAGGCCGACGTTCGCGACCTGGAGCTCGCGGGCGGAGTCGCGTCCGTCCGGGGGGCGCCCGACCGGAGCCTGTCGCTGCGTGAGATCGCCCGGTGCGCGTACGGTGGCGTCAAGCGCCTTCCGAAGGGGATGGAGCCGGGGCTCGAGTCGACGCGCTTCTACGACCCGTACGTGGGAACGGCCTCGAGCGCGACCCACATCGCACTGGTCGAGGTCGACCTCGATTTGTGCTCCGTCACGGTGCGCCGGTACGTCGTGGTGGAAGACTGCGGCCGGCTCATCAACCCGATGATCGTGGAGGGCCAGGCGATCGGGGGAGTCGCGCAGGGCCTCGGCGCGGCCCTCCTCGAGGAGATCGTGTACGACGGGGGCGGGCAGCTCCTGACCGGTAGCCTGATGGACTACCTGGTCCCCTCGGCCGCCGAGATGCCGACGGTCGAGGTGACGCACCTGGAGCACCCCTCCCCCTCCACCCTCGGTGGCTTCAAGGGCGCCGGGGAAGGCGGGACCATCGGCGCGCCCGCCGCCATCGCCAACGCGGTCGCCGACGCCCTGGCCCCGCTCGGCATCGAGATCGTCGAGCTGCCGATCACCCCGGAGCGGTTGTTCCAGCTCCTGCCA
>JBGPYK010000234.1:0-4857 GCA_041493245.1 Methylomirabilia bacterium
GGACCTGCCCCGGGCTAAAGCCTGCGCCGAGCGCGCGCGCCTCCTCGGCCGGGATTCGCGAGAAGGAGCCCAGGAGCGTGTCCTGACCGTAAGGGTACCGATCGACGCCTTAGCCAGGCGACCGGAGATCGTTGATCTGCACGAACGTCAGCTCGGGCACGGCGAAGGCCGACATGGCGATGTCGACGAGCAGGACCGGATCGTGGTCATCGCGCGGCTCCCGCACCTCCACGCGCGCCCACGAGGCGTCGTCGGGTGCCGAGATCCTCACCACCCGCTCGCCGGCCGCGTTCCGGAGCGTCGCGCGGTCGGCGCCGAAGCGCGCGAGCAGCTCCGCGGGGACCAGGCGGACGTAGATCTGCTCACGCAGGCTCCAGGGCAGCGCGTTGAGGTCGAGGATCGAATCGATGCCCGGCGCGACCCGGGCGCTTATCTCACTCATGGCCGGCGAGGGTCCTGGCCTGGGCCAGCTCTTCCGGGGTGTTGACGTTCATGAAGACGATGGCGGGATCGGCGTGGCAGGCCACCGCGGTCTCAGGGATCTCGAGGACGCGCACCCGGTCAAAGAAGCCGACGATCTTGAGCCGGCCCGCGCGGAGCCGCTCCTCCATGTGCGGCAGGCACGCCTTGCCGTACACGGCGTGCAGCGTCTCGAGCTGGTCGCCCGTCCGCGGGATCACCACGTCCGCCTCCGCGGCCCGCCCGACGACGAGGCGCGCCACGTCGGCGCGCAGGAACGGCATGTCGCAGCCCACCGTGAACGCGGCATCGCCGGAGGCCGAGGCCAGCCCGGAGTGAATACCGCCGAGTGACCCGTGATCGGGGAAGATGTCGGGCACCATGGGCAAGTGGAGGAAGCGGTAGAGCTCCGGGGTATTGGTCACGACGAGCACGTCATCGACGACCTCGCGAAGCACGCTGGCCACGCGCTCGATGATGGGCCGGCCGCCCAGCTCGAGCAGCGCCTTCGGCGCGCCGCCCATCCGCGTACTCTTGCCGCCGGCCTGGATGACTCCGGTTACGCGCATCCGTTGCACATAGGGGGCCCCGATATGGCCCCCCATACCCCCCAACGCTCGGAGCGCCCCGGCCAAGCCGTGGCGCTCCTCGATACCCACGCTCGGAGCGCCCCGGCCAAGCCGTGGCGCTCCTCGATGCTCCGACAGCCTCCTCGCGACGTCATAGAGTGACCGCGCCCGCCCGTAGCACCAGCTCGGCGTCGGTCGTGACGTCGACGACGGTGGAGGCCGGGCCTCCGGCGGTCGGGCCTCCGTCGATGATGAGATCGATCCTGCCGTCGAAGGCCTTCAGCACCTGGGCCGCGCTCGTCGGCGGTGCCCCGCCCTCGGGGTTGGCGCTCGGTGCCGTGACGGGGGCACCCAGCGCCCGCACCAGGCCGCGCGCGACCGGATGAGGGCTCATCCTCATGCCGATCGTCCCCGTCCCCGCCGTCAGCACGGGCGGCAGATCGGGCCGGGCGCGAAGCACGAGCGTCAGCGGCCCTGGCCAATGACGGCCCATCAGCTCGCGGGCACGCGGCGTCACCTCGGCGGCGAGGCTCTCCGCCATGGCGATCGAGTCGATGAGGACGAGGAGTGGTTTGGACTCCGAGCGGCCCTTGACGGCATAGACGCGGCGGAGGGCGGTGGGATCGTTCGCGGCGGCGCCAAGGCCGTAGAACGTCTCCGTGGGGAATGCGACAAGTCCGCCGTCGCGGAGGACCGCGGCCGCGCGCGCGAGCGCCGCCGCGTCCGGCGCCGCGGGGTCGACGACGACGACGGCCGTCGCCACCTCCCTCACCGCAGACCCCTCCTGCCGATGTCCCGCCGGAAGTGCATGCCCTCGAAGCTGATCTCGGCGATGGCCGCATAGACGCGGGCGACGGCGTCGCCGAGGTCGGCGGCGGTGGCGGTGACGCCGAGGACGCGGCCGCCCGCCGTCACGAGTTTGCCGTCCCGCTCCGCGGTCCCCGCGTGGAAGACGCGGACACCCTGGCGCGCCTCGGCGGCGTCGATCCCGTCGATCGGAACGCCGGTGCGATAGGTTCCGGGATAGCCGCCCGAGGCCAGCGTCACACAGACGGCGTGGCCGCCGGCGGCGGCGCGGGGCGCCGGGAGCGTCTCGCCGCGCGCGGCCGCGAGCAGCAGCGGCAGCGGATCGGCGTCGACCGCCGCCAGGATTGCCTGGCACTCCGGATCGCCGAAGCGACAGTTGAACTCGATGACCTTCGGGCCCTCGTCGGTGAGCATGAGCCCGGCGAAGAGCACGCCCCGGTACGGCGCTCCCTCGGCGGCGAGCGCCCGGATGGCGGGGGTGACGATCGTCTCCATGATCCGCCGGGCCAGCGCGGCGTCCACTCGACCCACGGGGGAGTACGCCCCCATGCCACCCGTGTTCGGGCCACGGTCCTCGTCGAAGACCGTCTTGTGGTCCTGCGCGACGGCGAGGGGGACGACATCCGTTCCGTTGGCGACGGCGAAGAACGAGACCTCCTCGCCGCGGAGGAATTCCTCGATGACCACGGTCGCACCGGCGGCACCGAAGGCGCGGCGCTCCATGCAGAGCGCGATCGCCTCCTCGGCCTGGGCCCGTGTCTGGCAGACGATCGCCCCCTTGCCGGCCGCGAGCCCGTCCGCCTTCACCACGACCGGGGCGCCGAGCTTCCGGCAGTACGCGCGCGCCCGGCCAGGGTCGTCGAAGGTGGCGAAGGCTGCGGTGGGGATCCCGTGCCGCGACATGAGGTCCTTGGCGAACGCCTTGGAGCCCTCGATCGTGGCCGCCTTCGCCGACGGCCCGAGCGCCACGAGACCGCGCGCCGCGAGACCGTCCCAGAGGCCGGCGACGAGCGGCACCTCCGGTCCCACGATCGTGAGATCGATCCGCTCGCGCGCGGCAAAATCGACGATGGCCTCGTGGTCGTCGGCACGGATCGGCAGGCATCGCGCGTGACGCGCGATCCCCGGATTGCCGGGCGCGGCGTGGAGAACCTCGACGAGCGGGCTCGACGCGATCCGCCAGGCCAGCGCATGCTCACGCCCGCCGCCGCCCACGAGCAGAACTTTCATTCCGGGCGTCCCGGCGGGTCGACCAGCCCCAGGTGGGCGCGCGCGATCTTGGCCCAGGGGCTACCCGCGTCCAGATCGAGGTAGCGCTCCCAGTGCCTGACCGCCTCGGCGTTGCGTCCCGTACGCGCCAGCGCCGCAGCCAGGTTGAAGTGCGCGTCCGCGTAGTCGGCCGACACCTCGAGCGCGTGCCGATAGTGGACGATCGCGGTCTCGGCGTCACCGCAGTCCTCGGCGAGCGAGCCGAGGTTGTACGCCGCCTCCGCGCACTGCGGGTCCTGGGCCACCGCCGTGTTGTACACGGTACGCGCCTCGTCGTACCGGCCCATGCGGTGGAGCAGGAGCCCGAGGTTGTTCCAGGCGGCCGCGTACGTCGGATCGATGCCGACGACACGTCGGTAGGCGTCGATGGCATCGTTCCACCGCGCCGGGTCCGCGTCCCATTCGCTGGCGCGCTCGAACCACTTCTCGGCCTGCTCGGTCGGGGGCTCGAGCGGCCGGACGAGGCCGGTCACGAGCGTGGCCGCCGCGGCCTCGGTGAGGGGACCGGTGTCCAGGGCGAGTACGGTCTGCCCCGTTTTCGGATCGAAGCGCACCCGGTCGGACTGGGCGAGCAGGCGAGCGCCGTCGACGAGGAGCCGCACCTCAGTCAGCGGCTGATCGAGCGAGGGATCCTGGCGCCGCAGGGCGGCCAGCGCTTCGCGGATCTGCCGCACCGACGCGCCGGCGTCGAGCAACGCGCTGGCCGCGCGCGCCGCGAGGAGGTCCCGGAAGGTATACCCGCCCGTGTCCTTGAACAGGTCGAGCCGGCGGAGCTGTCCCAGCCGCTTCGGCGTCAGGTTGAGGATGCGCGTCAACTCGCGCAGCCCATAGATCCGCTCCGTACTCGCCATGGGAAGACTAGTGGCGGAAGTGGCGGATCCCGGTGGTCAACATGGCCATGCCGTGCGCGTCAGCGGCGGCGATGACCTCGTCATCGCGCAGCGAGCCGCCCGGGTGGATGACCGCCGTTGCGCCGGCCTTCGCCACCACGTCGAGCGCGTCGCGAAAGGGAAAGAAGGCGTCGGAGGCGCACACCGTGCCCCGCGTCGACAGCCCGACCTCCCCCGCCCGCATGACCGCGAGGCGCGCCGAGTCGAGTCGGTTCATCTGCCCCGCGCCCACCCCGACCACCTGCTCGCACGTGGATAGCACGATCGCGTTGGACTTTGCGTGCTTGGCGACCTTCCACGCGAAGCGCAGCGCGAGCGTCTCGTCTGCGGTCGGCGCCCGCTTCGAAACGGTCTTGAGCGCCCTCTCGTCCAGGTCCGTGAGGTCGGCGCTCTGGGCGAGGAACCCGCCGAGCACGCTGCGGTACTCGACGATGCCGGAAGGCCGCGCGCACGGCACCTGCAGCACGCGGCACTTCTTCTTGGTCCGCTTCAGTTCCTCCAGGGCGTCGGGCGCGAAGCCCGGCGCGAAGAGGATCTCGACGAAGACCCCCGACAGCTCGGCGACGACCGGCATGTCCAGCTCACGGTTGACGCCCACAATCCCCCCGTAGATCGACACGGGATCCGACGCCTTGGCTCGGGCCATGGCGGCGCCCACCGTCGACCCGACGGCGACGCCGCACGGGTTGGTGTGCTTGATCGCCACCGCAGCGGGCTCCGAGAACTCGAGCAACAGGGAGAGCGCCTCCGAGAAGTCCAGGAGGTTGTTGTAGCCCAGCTCGGGACCATGAAGCTGGCGCATCGAGCCCAGACCGAATGGCGCCGCGCCGGCCAAGCGGTAGAACGCGGCCGCCTGGTGTGGA